>JBEKJA010000390.1:0-3268 GCA_050011475.1 Syntrophales bacterium | reverse complement strand
AAGCATAAAATATTTATGTGCGTAAAACAGACCGAAGATAATTAATAAGAAGATAAAATCTCTATACCCAGCATATTTGATGGCCCCACTTACTTTTGCAATGCAGATACCGAATATGAACATCATAAAATAGTGAATTAAATCAAAGGGAGATTTTTCTACAGACCATTTGGAGAGATCAACGATTGTGACATAGCAACCCACATATAGCATAACAAGTGCAACAAGGATCATAATGATATGTGTATTCTTTGAATTATTTAATAAGGGGAAGGCTAACAAATAATAAATCAGGAGGACCTGGATGAACCAGTAAGGCGGACTGAAAAAATAGCCCATAAATGTTGTAATCGTAGAAATTGATAATTTTCCCTCCACAATCATAACAGGCATTGCTAGTGAAAGCAGTACAATCCATAATGATGGGTATATGCGGCCGATTCTATGAGCATACCAATCTGAGAATCTCTTGCTTTTTTTCTGCTGGCTTAAATACAAGCCATATGCAGACAAAAAAAAGAAGATTGAATTACCGATGGCTCCACCTGTCCCGATATATGAAATAGGATAGTATTTATCGAGATGAGAGTTTATGACAAGTATTATCGCTAATGCACGAAGGAATTGGGTGTCTGGATTCTTAATCATAATATTGGTCATTCTTCATCAACAACCAGCTATGCATTTGCTGTATGCTTCTTCCAGAGTTGATACTTTGATCTCCTTTTGTCGCAAATAAGACAAGAAAGACTCGATGGTGTCGTAGTCAATCAAATCCTTTGTATGCCCTATGGCGACTATTGGTTTAAATGATTTTGGATCCGGTTGATCTTCTTTGATTACTTTGTCCAGCATGCGGGTTAGTTCGTTTATGGTCATACGACAGAAATCAAGCTTCAGCGGGTATTTAAAGCGCAGAAAATCCCAAAGTCGTTTTATCCCATGTGAAGATGTATCAGTGGCCGATGAACCTTTCTGTTGTATATGAATGCGTTTGGGGGTGATTATTTTCCAAAAGGGGATCAATTGCGTATAAATTGGTATTTCGAGGAGTGAGCCATTGGTATCTGGTATGTTTATGTCGTCAAGAAACTTCCAATAGTATTTATTGGTCAAAGCGTGACGGTAATCAAGTTGATGTTGATGCTGCAAGCCGCCTTTGAAAACTGATGAGTCTACCTTAATGCCATGCTCACTGAGCACTTTCGCCATGGTTTGAGTGGGCTGGAATAACCAGTTGCCTGCGCGGAAAGAATGCGGCGTGAAGCTGACTGTACCGACAACATTACGAAAGTACGCAATTGACCGTGCAACAATTTGTTCAATACGCTCTCGTGGAAGATTACACAGGTTATATTCACTATAATCGAGATGCCACTGTTTATCTTCGTAATAGCCATTATACCACTGCGGATGCAAATGAAGTCCCAGTTCTAATCCTTCCCGGTAGGAATCCCTTATTTGCCCCTTAACTGAATCGATTCCTTGGTCTGTCGCTTCGGCATCTATAATCTCCAGTTCGGCGACTTCTACGAAAGAAGTGAAGGGAGCTTTCCATTTGCGAAAAATATCACTCAACCGCGCTGCTGGCTCATAAACCAGTTCATTGAGTGATCCTGTACCATTTCCATATATCTCGTAATCGATAGTGAAAATACATTCGATCATGAGTTTCTTACAAACTTGTTCGGTACTTTTATGATTTCACGCCACACAGAGTTCAGGCATTCAGCTATATACTGAATATCCTTTTTGCTCAGTGCATGGTGGGTTGGTATAACGAGTACTCTTTTTGCAATCATCTCCGCTGTAGGACAATCACCCATATATCCATAATGATCAGATGCTATCTCCGCAATGTCCTGATATGGCTTTGCTGTGTCTATCTGTTGTTTGTGCAAATATGATGCGATAAAGTCACGTTGTTCCGGGGACGAAAAAATAATCGGGTACATATAGCGATTGTAAAATGTGCCAGACTTTTCGGGGCACAGCATATCTGACTCTAATTGAAGGGTACGTGAATAAAAGTCAGCATTGGCCCTCTGTTTTTCAATTGCAGAATCAAGATATGCTAGGCGAGCAATAGTAAGAAGAAGATCTGTCTTGTATATTTGGCTTATAAATAAGGGCGATTTTGCCGAGTAGTTAACTGTTTTATTGTAAAAATACCATAGTGGATAACCGATCAGACCGTAGAGAGGCTTGCTTCGCAGCATAGAACGGATGTATGTCTTCGCAACATGCACACACTCCTGTCTGCGTTTCGGTACGGGCAATGCTGTGATTAAGGTAGACAGTATTGAGCGGATTTCTTCATTATTGGGGAATAAGGCTCCACCCTCGCCGACAGAAAGGTATTTGCCTGATCGAAAACTGAAAAAGGCAACATCTCCGAATGATCCCGCCATACGGCCATCAAGCTTGCTCCCGATTGATTGAGCGCAGTCCTCGATGATTGGTTTACCATGAGCGATTCTCTGTAAGACTGAAATATCGCATATGTTTCCGAACATGTGAACAGCGATGACGGCATCTATATGAGCACGCTTTTTAAACAAATCTTCCGGAGAGATGCAAAAGGTCGTACGATCTATATCGAGAAAGTAATTTGTGCATCCGGCTGCTTCTACTGCCTTGAAAACTACGGGACAACAGTAGAGAGGGACACCAATGTGAGCACCCTTCGGCAATTTCAGTGCTCTAATAGCCGTTATGAGTGCAGCTCTACCGGATCTCACTGGAATACAGTGACCAAGTCCTGGTATGTTTAACCGTTTATAGTGATTCTTTAGACTTATAGCAGTATTAACACCATGAAGAAAATCCCTAAATTTATATTCCCAGTGTTCAATGGGTATTAGACCTCTCATGTACCTGATACTATGCCTCAACTAAGCGTGGTGCTTGTTACATGGTAAAGAGCATCTCTGAACCCTGCACACAATTTCTCAATACTGCCATTTTCCTGAATTTCTTTCTTTGCTGCATCAGAAAATTTCTTCCGTAGCTCATTATTGTCAATAAGAAGCAAGAGTTTTTGAGCCATTTCATGTATGTTTCCTTTTTGCACAACAAAACCATTCACACCGTTTTTAAGATACATAATCTCTGCCGATTCATCTTCATCTTCTGTCACAAAAGGTAGACCGCAATGGAATGCATCGATTATGCTCAGGCCAACGGCCCCGGGCAGGCAGTAGACATCGGCAGAGGAAAGTAGGTCAAATTTCTTGTCTCCATATATCGGACCAAGTTTGTAGATATT
>JBEKJA010000389.1:0-3274 GCA_050011475.1 Syntrophales bacterium | reverse complement strand
GGTGGATCTCAAGCTAAGTGGAGAGTGGTACGCAGAGGGATTGTACTTATGGAATCCACAAATGGTGAATTACGGTGCCTCCAATCCCCAATCTGCGGCATTAGTTTTCACCCGGACGCGTCTGGCGCCCGAACTCACCATCTCCGAGGGCCTTTATTTTAATATGCGCATGGATGCCCTCGAAAAGACATGGGGTGACAGGACCTGGAGCGGTTACGGGACCAATGGGTATTCCGAAACGCAGGCGCGCCCCCAAAATGCAATTAATGGAGACCCCACCCTGGCCCAGGAGAATATTGAAATTCAGCGGGCCTGGGTCACAGCCGTAACACCCATCGGCGCGTTCCTGGTAGGCTACCAGCCTTGGAGCCTCTGGGGTACATCCTTTGGTGATACGGACCGGTCGGTCCCTGGCATCACGTACGAGGCGCAATTAGGACCTTTAACGCTCGCCGCAGCATGGGGCCGCTATATTGAGGGCCAGAGGATGCAGAACTTCGGCGGTCTGTATAATGGCATCGACACAGATGCGGACGAGTATGACCTTGGTGGAATCTACAAATTCGAAGGCGGTGAAGTGGGATTGCTTTATCAATATTTTACTGTTGCAACATTCAGACAAGTCCCCGGAGCCGCGTTTTCACAGAACATCCATGTTCTTGACCCCTATGTGAAATTTGCAAAGGGGCCTCTTTATCTCGAGGCTGAATTTATTTGGGGCTTCGGTAACTTCTCCAACTTTGAGGAAGGTAATTTGTCTGGCCAGCCAAACGTCAAGATCAGCTCCATTGGCGGTTATCTGAATGCCAAAGTCAACATGGGCCCCGCTTATGTGGGCGGTATGTTCGCCTATGCCCAGGGTGACGATCCAACATCAACCGATAAACTGGAAGGCGGCCTTTCCAAATGGTTGCAGGCAGGCGATGACTTCAATCCCTGCCTGATCCTCTGGAACTCCGACTATACGACTCAAATCGGAAATATAGTAGGCAACACTAGTTCAGGGGCAAACTTTTATTCGAATTTCTTTCAGTTTAACTCACCATACGACAACAGCGTGACAACCTATTTTGACAATGCATGGCTCTGGCAGGGTTATGTTGGCATCAAGCCCATCCCAAAGCTTGAGCTCAAGGCAGCTTTTACCTATGCCTATGCGGATCAAAAACCAACCGTCGACAGATCGGTGGCTCCGGGTTCGGCGACTGAGGGTGGGACCAACTCCTATTTTGTCGGCAAAGACTACGGCCGGGAGCTTGACGTGACGGCGAAATACAAGATCTTCGACAACCTGAGCTACACAGTCGGCGTGGCCTACCTCTGGACGGGCGACTATTTCAAAGGAACCGATGCCAGTGTAGACCTCAAGGACAACTACCTTGTCATGAACAAGCTGCAGCTGAACTTCTAAGAGGTTTTCGACCCGGAAGTTCAGAAATTTTAAACCCTCCAACCGAAGCCCCGGGTGAAGCCCCCGGGGCTTCTTTATTTCGGGAATGTTGATTTTTCATTGACAGGGTTTCCTGCCGTATATAAAAATGAGGCCATCATTATTTTAAGGACATATTATGCCCCTGTATGATTTTGAGTGCCGCTCCTGCGGCAAGGTATTCGAGACGGTTCTGAAGATGGCCGAAAGCACGGAGGGCTTATGCTGCCCTACCTGCGGAAAGAAAAATCCGAGAAAACTCATCAGCCGTATCCGGACGAATCTCTGGTCGTCATTCCTCGACGGTATGGAAAAAAGGGTCAATCCCCATAAATTTAAATAGGTAACCCATCGAAAAGATACACGGCAATTTAACCGGCCTCGCATCTGATACGATCAAACGCATCGGACAGCTTTACAGGCGGCGTATACCTCCGGAGCGAGTAGTTACCCACGAACTTGCCCGACAAATCAGCGAGATCTCACGTGAAATCAACCGGCAAATCGGACTGCTCATCAGCCGGCGGGGTGAAGTGGCCTATGTAATCATCGGCTCACACCGCGATATTTTCATACCTAGTCTTGATGCCTTCCGTGCCGCCTCTACCCGCTTCCGCGGATTGCGTCTTGTACACACGCACCTATCGGGAGAAGATATATCCACCGATGATCTCATGGACCTGGCGCTGCTGAAGCTGGACCTTGTCTGCGCCATCGAGGCGGATGAATCGGGGCTACCCGGCCTCGCCCATATAGCTCATCTCATTCCGGAAAATGCCGATGGGCATTACTGGCTGAAGCTGCCTCCACAGTGTCCATCCGAGCTTGACATCAACTTCCTCGCCTTCATTCAGGCTCTTGAAGAGGAATTTGCCGGGAAACAAAAGACCAGAAAAGTTGAAGCGGTGGACCGGGCCATTCTCGTCCGTGCCGAGACAAACCCAAATGAAGACGGTGAAGCTTCCCTTGACGAGCTGCGCGAACTAGCCCGGACCTGCGGTGTCGCCGTCTTTGATGCGATCATTCAGCATAGGCAAAAGATAGACCCCAAGTACGTCCTTGGGAAAGGGAAACTGCCCGAGCTGGCCATCCGCGCACTGCAGATGGATGCCAATCTCCTGATCTTCGACCATGAACTGACTCCGGCCCAGATCCGCTCCATCAGCGACCTCATGGAGATGAGGGTCGTGGACCGAACCCAGGTAATCCTCGATATCTTCGCCCGGCGCGCCCATAGCCGGGAGGGAAAGCTCCAGGTGGAGCTGGCCCAGCTCAAATATCTGCTCCCCCGGCTGGTCGGGAAAAATCCTGCCCTTTCCCGGATAACGGGCGGAATAGGGGCAAGAGGACCGGGAGAAACAAAACTTGAAATGGATCGTCGGCGGATCCGCGATCGCATTCATCGTCTTGAAAAGGAAATAAGGGCCATTGCCAAAGCCAGGGGACAGCGCCGCATCAGGCGGGAAAAAGCCGGATTGCCTATTATATCCATTGTGGGGTATACCAATGCCGGCAAATCCACCCTTCTGAATACCCTGACAAAGGGCAACGTCTTTACAGAAAATCTGTTATTTGCAACCCTCGACCCGAAAAGCTCCCGCCTTCGTTTTCCGAAGGATCGCGAGGCCGTCATCACGGACACCGTCGGATTCATTCGTGACCTCCCGCCGGATCTGTTGACAGCCTTTCGCTCAACGCTCGACGAACTCAACGAAGCCGACATTCTGCTTCATGTAATCGACATCAGTAGCCCCCATTTCGAAAGGCAGATGGAAGCCGTGGAAAAAATTCTCCGGGATCTTGATATGGACCGGAAACCCATCCTGCGCGTGTTCAATAAGGCCG
>JBEKJA010000388.1:0-3276 GCA_050011475.1 Syntrophales bacterium | reverse complement strand
AGGTTGCAATATAGATATCAATCGCCTGCCAATTCACTGCGGAAGGAGCAGTACGACGTCCAGACTCCTGTCTATTGATTCCATCTGCCGCCCAAAGCAAATTGGAAATTACATTCATGCTTAAATTCTTTTGACTGAATGAGCGTTCTGATTTTCTATCCTTTAATGCCTGCATCAACTTTTTGCCACTATCCAAGTGAGGTGGTGGAAGTTTTATCGACTTCAATTCATCAGCAAACAATGGCAAAGTAAAAGAAAGCAAAACCGCAACTAGAAATATTCTTTTAAGCATGGCCATCCTCCTTATGAAAACATATCGTTAGGCAAATAATTAATATACCATCTGAAAAATGTCAATCTCCATCCATGGGATCCAATACAGGCAGCGATTCAGGAATGGATAAAAAAATATTCTGAGGATCGGTAAAAAGGGAGCCCCCTGACACCGACTCAGCATCAGGGGGCTTACAAAGGACTACAGATCATGCGGTATTTACATTGCTCGTGGATTAGATGGTGGGGGTTGGAGGAAATGGATGGATTGATTGGATGTAGAGTGCGAAAGGTCCCTCAAGTATTACTTCCTGAAGTCAATAAATCGACAACCCTTATGGGAATGCATGATTTCACATCGTAATCATTGATGTTATTTTTTTCGATAATTATGATATGATTTAAGGGATTTCGATTACTAATCGACTCCATTGAATCCGGCATCGTGAAGGTCTCCCGTGTACTGGTGGCCTACGCATCAATGACCAGTGAGCCGGTTATCAAGGAAATGAAATGTTTTTGCATCCGGTCGATCCGGGATTTGATAGAGCATTTGTTTTAATGATCGGATACCTCTAATGAAAAAAAAGATACTTGTCGTTGATGATGAAGTGGATATCGTCGAGCTGATTCGATATAACCTTGAAAAGGAAGGTTTTGATATTCTGTCGGCGAGTGACGGGGAAAAAGCACTCGAGATCATCAGAAAGTCAGCACCGGATCTGGTCATCCTGGATTTGATGCTGCCGGTGATTGCCGGACTGGAAGTATGCCGCTTTATACGTAAGGATCACAGTACGGAGCATCTTCCCATCATAATGCTTACGGCAAAGACGGAGGATCTTGATAAAATTATCGGTCTGGAACTTGGAGCTGACGACTATATTACCAAGCCATTCAATGTAAGAGAGTTAATTTCCCGAATTAGAGCAGTTCTCAGACGGGCCGAAAAGACACGGCAGACAGCCTCCGACATCATCGAATTGGGGGATATCCGTATCGATCTGCTGTCCTATGAGGTTTTTGTCGGCGGTCAGCGGGTAGAGATGAGTCCCAAGGAAATCAAGCTATTACGTTTTCTAATGGAACGCCCGGGACGAGTATTCAGCCGTGACCAGTTGCTCGATGCCGTGTGGGGCGATGAAACGTTTGTAGAGCACCGGACAGTCGATGTGCATATCAGCCGCCTTAGAAGCGCCATAGAAAAAGACAACGACCACCCCGAATATATTCTGACGGTTCGCAGCCTCGGGTATAAATTCACGGATGCACGCCTTAAAAACTCATAGACTTTTGAAAATCGTTATCTAGGATACTATTCAAAACTATCCTTTATATATTATATATTTAACCCAGTTTGTTTTATTCCATTATTTCAGTGATACTTCTATACTTTTATTATTTTAAAATACAGGTTTTAAAAAACGCATGAAGTATAAAATATATTTTATTAAGCCATAGCATATCCTCTTTTACAGGAACATGCCATGGCTATAAGAATACTTACAACAAATCAGATTTTGAGTTGAAATCCAATCTGATACTCATCGTAGTTGGTCCCGTCTTTCGAACTTTGATACTTCGTTTGCTGGTATGCTATAAAGGGCATGAACTCCTTTGAAACATCATAAGACAAACCGCCTGTATAGGTAGTCTGGTCATCGTTGCCTGTGCTTGTGTTTGGATTGTAGTGTGAACACTTGCCGAAGACGCGGAGTTTCTCCACCATGGGGACACGTACAAAACCTTCCACCAGGTATCCATTACGGTTGTTTTCGTCTGATGTCGTTGCCGTTCCGTACACTCCTTCGCCCCAATAGTATTGATACATGAGCGTAAACATTTCATGCTGAAGGGAAGCCTGGACAATATTGACCTGCCAATCCGGGAAAGCATTCTTATCCCCCGATGCAAACTTGGAATTGCTTTCTCCATATGTCCCATTATAGGCTAATTGCAATCCATTTGCGATGGGTATCGTCGGAAGCGGGCGAACATAGATCAAGCCGGAAACGACTTTATTCCCATTGGCCTCCGCATAGGTGTATCCTGAGCCGTTGGATACTTCTATGAAATATCCTCCCCATTTGCCGGCAAACTGTTTTGCGGCATACGCGAGATAAGCGTCATCCATATATCCGCCGATTGGGCCCTGTATGGATACGCCAAAATCTGCAGACGATTGAATACTATATAAATCAAGAAGATTCTTGCCCTGTACGCGATAAGGCCAGATGGCGCTGTCATAGGTATCAGAAGGAGTTGGGATCAGACCCATCTGCGTTGTGGTGCCAAATAGATTGATGTTGGCGTAAGCATTCTTCATGCGCAGTTCCCACCCTTGTCCGGCAGTGGCAGAACTAGTTATATCGGCCGTAACATTCACCCCCAGCCAGTCGTTAATATCCTTCGTCATGGTCATATAGCCCCTGTTGAGTTCAAACTGGTTCGTTGCGGGTGTACCGCCTTTATTCGTTGATGCCCAATCTGCAAATATCGTTGTACCGAATTTGAAACCTCTCAGGGCTGGAGGCAGGAATTCACCCGTCGCTGCGTCTTTCTTGATGTCATCTTTTATCTCAGCCGTCAGCTCTTTCTTGATTTCCTTTTTTTCATCCTGTTTCTTCGTGTGTAGTTCTTCCAACATCTTGTCGGCTTCTTCCTGGGTGATGACGTTCTTCTGCCTCAAGAGATTAATGATATCCGCATCACCGGCCCATAGGGACATCACACTTCCCAAGATAAAAAAGACCCCTACCACTGCAACAATACATATCCGCTTTTTCCTGTTCATCATTTTCTCCTTTCATCATTTGTAGTATTCGCTGTTCTTCCATACATGAAGTGGGAATTGGCAGGAACATTAGCAGATGATTGTTGCAGAATTATGACAAATTCATGAAGGAATTGTTAAATCTGAGTTTAGAAATGAATCATTCAAACAGGAAAGTGCAACGAAACGGTAGTGCCATGACCCAGGCTGCTTTCAATATCCATTCTTCC
>JBEKJA010000387.1:0-3277 GCA_050011475.1 Syntrophales bacterium | reverse complement strand
CCGGTTCTGAAAATCCTTTGACGGGTATTCTGGAAGCTGCTGAAACAGCGGATCTTACCGTAGCCTATGGCGTTTCGCCTGCAGGGATCACGAAAGCTGCCATTGACGGATTGGGCGGCATCAGGAGATTTATATCACACGGCGACGTTGTCGTGGTCAAACCCAACATAGGCTGGGATCGGACACCAGAATATGCGGCGACTACCAATCCTGAGGTCGTATCGATGATTGTTAAGCTTTGTTATAAAGCGGGTGCCAAAAAGGTTAAAGTCTTTGACCGATCGGTGGCAGACCCGAGACGCACCTATAAACAGAGCGGCATACTGGATGCTGTTTCATCTGCAGGAGGCGATATCAGCTATGTTGACGATAGAAAATTCCGGGAGATGAAATTGCATGGCCTGGCGCTTTCATCATGGCCCATATATACAGAGGTTATTGAAGCAGACAAGGTCATCAATGTGCCTATTGCAAAAAATCACGGTTTGAGCACTCTTACCCTTGGCATGAAAAACTGGATGGGTGTGATGGGTGGCTCGCGTGGCAGGATTCATCAGAAGATAGACAAAAGTCTCGTTGATGTGTCCATGCTGATCAAACCCAACCTGATAGTTCTCGATGCGGTGCGCATCCTGACGGCGAATGGTCCCCAAGGCGGCAACCTGGTAGATGTGAGACAGCTCAATACGATTGTGGCGGGAACCGACCAGGTTGCGGTTGATGCCTATGGCGCCACTCTGTTTGGTTTAAAGGGATCCGACCTCGGCTATGTCGTGGCAGGCCATGAGGCGGGGCTTGGTTCAATGAACCTGACAAAGTTGAGAATCAGGAAGATCAATATCTAGATAGTGTCCATCTGAAGCTCCGGATATGACACTACTAAGTTTCCGAAGCTAGATGTTATGGAAGTCTTATGCTCCATAAATTGCGAATAACGTCGCAGGGTTTGTTTCTGCTGATTTTTTTATGGCTTTTCCTGCAGACTGAATCCAAGGGCGCGGATAAACTCAGCTATCCTGTCAAAATATTTCTGGATGCTGATCCCTTGGTGGTTTTAGCGACGATTTTTTCCAGCCATAGTTGGTATAAGACCTTTTATATCGCTATCTTAATAGTCTTTATAACAATTTTTTTGGGAAGGATATTTTGCGGTTGGGTGTGCCCGCTGGGCACCTTGAACAATCTTGTAGGCTCTTTAAATAAGAAACGGCACATTGCAGCCAAAACAGGCTTGTACAGGTTGAAATATCTTATCCTGCTGTTTCTGCTGACAGCATCCCTGCTGTCCTTCCAACTTACAGGTTTCGTTGACCCACTCACTCTTCTCATCCGATCGCTTTCACTGGCCGTTTATCCCGGTTTGAGCTACGCGCTGAGTGCCGCATTCGACGCCGTATACCAACTAAATGCACCATTTATAACCGGCATTTCAGAGCCCGCCTATATATTGTTAAAAAAATTTCTGTTGCCGTTTCAGCAACCATATTTTTATCAGAGTTTCATTATCGGTGTTCTTTTCCTTGTGATTCTTGGGGCCAATCTCATAGATAAGCGCTTCTGGTGCAAATACCTGTGTCCCTTGGGAGCGCTTCTCGGTCTCCTATCGAGGTTCGCCCTGTTGGGTAGGGAAGTGAGCGAAGGCTGCAATTCATGCGGTGCTTGTCTGAATGATTGCCAAGGGGCTGCCGATCCTGAAAAGAAAGAGAAATGGAAAAAAGCTGAATGTCTTATCTGCATGAATTGTGATGATATCTGCCCTCAAAATGCCGTGCAGTTCGGTTTTTTGAAAATGAAGTCCGCTCCACTGGATCTTGGCAAAAGGCGGATGGTCGGTTCGATTCTGGCCGGTCTGATGATCTCTCCGCTGATGAATATATCACCCATCAAAAGATTGGGCGTTTCGTATCCCAAATTGATCAGGCCGCCGGGAGCGCTGGATGAAAAGCAATTCCTCACAAAATGCATAAAATGCGGCGAGTGCATGAAGGTGTGCATTACAAATGGGCTCCAACCGGCTTTTCTCGAGGGTGGCATTGAGGGGATATGGTCTCCTGTGCTTGTTCCGCAAGTGGGGTACTGCGAATTCCGATGCACTCTCTGCGGTCAGGTATGCCCGACCGGTGCGATACAAAAATTGAAGCTGTCGGAAAAGTCGAAAGTGAAGATAGGCACGGCGATGATTGACAAGGGAAGGTGCCTTCCCCATGCCCATGCGACACCTTGTATTGTTTGCCAGGAAGTCTGTCCAACTGCGAAAAAGGCAATATGGCTGGAACGGACGACAGTGAAAAAAAGGAGTGGGGAGGAGTTGATTGTATACCAGCCGCACGTCGATCTCGAGCGATGCGTCGGCTGTGGCATCTGCGAAGCAAAATGCCCCGTCCTTGGTAAACCTGCAATCTATGTCATCAATATCGGAGAATCAAGATCCAAGGAAAATCAATTGTTGTTGTAGCAAAGCAACTGTCATGGCACTACCAGGAGTGTGTCCCAGGGCATTTCAGGAAAAGTCCGGTGCAATGAATGATCATCATCAACCAGATAATAGGTTAGATGAGTAAATGTTTTTTCTGCAATCAAACGCACTTCACCGGGTGGGACGATATCATCATTTTTCCCATGAAATAGATAGGTTGAAACATCAAGATGATGGTTTCGGCATGGCGCAAACGCTTCGATGTGCAGTGCCGGGGCCAATAAAATGAGCTTGCATACCTGTCCGGTATTTTTACTGGCATATAAGGCGGCCATGAGCCCCCCATAGCTTGATCCCACGATAATCATCTCCTTTTTATCCTTGAGAAGGGCTCCAAGTTGATCCATTCTGTTTTCAAGGGATCCGGTGTAGTCCTCAATGATCATGTCAGGGTATCGTTCCCGGAAGAACATGCCTTTTACACCCCAGCCCGTGCTCTCAAGTCCATGGATAAATACCCGGATATTCACTGGAATTATTCCTTTCCGGCCATGCATTGGAAACATGGCAATACGTTATGGTTTGTGATATGGAGACAACTCCCAATGAGATGAACATATTAGCTCTATTCCGAAGGAATTTAAAGATAGAAAATTTATTGCGGTAAAAGGATACAGTGATATGGCGCAGATTTGGCCCTTCAGGGCATTGAGACCTCACAAAGCATATGTTGAGAGTGTAGCTGCCCCTCCCTATGATGTTCTTAGCCTGGAGGAGGCGAGGGTGAATGTAAAAGGCAATCCGCTAAGCTTTCTGCATGTTGAGAAATCAGAGATTGATTTTCCTGCCGGTACGGATATG
>JBEKJA010000386.1:0-3288 GCA_050011475.1 Syntrophales bacterium | reverse complement strand
ATAATGTTCTGAAGATTCTCAATGCCGGTCAGCCCCATCGCCGCGGATATTTCTGCCATTTTCCCATTCGTCCCGATATAGATTACATTGTCATAACCTGCAAATCCGAAATTTTTCATTAATTTGATTTTCTCTGCAAGTTCGCTATTATTAGTAACTATCGCTCCACCTTCAAATGTATTGATAAATTTTGTGGCATGAAAACTGAATACTTCGGCATCTCCAAAATTTCCTATCATCGTTCCCTTGTTAGAGCAACCAAATGCATGAGCGGCATCAAAAAGAAGTTTGAGTTGGTGTTTATCGGCAATTTCTTTAATCGCAGGAATGTCGCAAGGGCGACCCCATAAATGAACTCCGATAATACCTGTAGTCCTTGACGTGATGAGAGGCTCGATTTTTCGCGGATCGATATTGTGTGTCAATGGATTTATATCACAAAAAATAGGCGTTACCCCTTGCCATTGGAGAGAATGAGCAGTGGCTATGAATGTAAAAGAAGGAACGATAACTTCACCGCTCATTCCTAATGCCCTGATTGCTATCTCAAGCGCCATAGTACCGTTACACATAGCAATGCAATGGTTGACTCCAAGATAATCTGCTATTTTCTGCTCTAAATTTCTTACCAGGGGACCATCGTTTGTCAGCCATCGACTATTCAGTATCTGGTCGATATATTCAATAAGGCGCGCTCTATTCCCGATATTGGGACTGCCGACATGCAATTTTTCATTGAACGCAGGGTTACCCCCTAAGACAGCAAAATCTTTGAGCCACTTTTTACTATTCTGCATGAATGATATCCCGAATCCTAATTATTTCCCCACTATATTCGGCAGGTTCCACAATCCTGTACCACATTTTATGCTATAGCACAGCTTTTTTCAGTTGAGTTTATTTACTGGTGTATTCACGGTACGACTCCTGCCTCTAAAATGATCTTCGGATGTCAAGGTTATGTTAAATATTTTTTTGTCAATCTTTGAATTGCAAATCAACAAATCGGGACATGAGCTCCGGTTCATGCTTCGTAAAGAGAAAGAAAGGCTAGGCTGATTCAGGAGTCATCATTCAAAGCCACTTCTGTCCCAACTCTTTAGCCATCCTTTAACCTAGAACATTTTAACGTCAATAAATACCTGATAATAAAGAGAATTATTTTAAGTCATGTGTGTCGATTCCCATGCACTTCCGCCAATTATTCAATAATATCAATTATTATTTTATAGAAATGGCAAGAACATAGTAAGAACATGGACACATGCGGCAGAAGTCAAACCGGATGCCATGGTGTGAAAAAATATAGTTAAACTACCCGCACCAAAACAATGCATTTCTATACTCTTCCATTGCAGAGTTGAAAAGAATATGTAAGATTTCAAACTGTAATAATCAAAAAAAGTAATTGAGTCGCTGATTTCCAGCTAAGAATGCGTTCGCACTTTTTTTTGCGACGTAAGAGTATATACAGACTTGTAGCTGATATAAAATGCCTCTTCCGGACATATCCTAACTATGATTTTCAACTATTGGGTTGTCATTCTCATATTTGTATTGTTGCCAATCTATTATTTATTAAACAAGTATTATCAAAACATATTCCTTCTTGTCGCGAGCTACATTTTATATTGTTATGTGGATTATCGTTTTCTTGCGCTGATTATAATAACGTCTTTATTGAATTTCTATTTAAGTAAAAAAATCCATTCATCACAAGGCCGAACCGCAAAAAGAGCATTTTTAATCATTGGCTTAGTATATAATCTTGGTTTACTGGGGTTTTTTAAATACGTCAATTTCTTCATTGCCTCGTTCGTTTCAGCATTCGAGCTATTTGGATATTCACTCGGATTGCCATTATTAAAAATTATATTACCGCTTGGTATTAGCTTTTTTACCTTCAAAATTATAGGTTACCTCATCGATACGTATAGAGGCAACAAAAGCCCGGCGGATTTATTGTCATTTGCATTGTTTGTGTCTTATTTCCCGGAGATTTCTGCTGGGCCAATAGGAAGAGCTAGTGCTTTTTTACCCCAGATTGACAGGAAGAGGCATATTGTAAAAGAACAGGTCTTCGCTGCTTTACAATTAATCGTTCTTGGATATTTTAAGAAGAAAGTAATTGCCGATGCTGTGGCGCCTTATGTAGATCAGCTTTTCACTTCCCCAGAGCACTTCATGTGTATTGATCTTCTCTGCGGAATGTATCTTTACACTTTGCAGATATATGCAGACTTCTCAGGCTATACGGATATAGTAAGGGGGCTCAGCAAGCTTCTCGGTATTGAGATAATGCAGAATTTCAAACAGCCATATTTATCAAGAAACATAAACGAATTTTGGAGGAGATGGCACATCTCCCTGTCAAGCTGGCTAAGAGACTATCTTTATATCCCACTAGGAGGGAACAGAAAAGGTAATACACGGACATACATTAACCTACTAATGACGATGTTGCTTTGTGGTCTTTGGCATGGCGCATCATGGGTCTTTATTCTATGGGGGGTGATACATGGAATTTATCTCTCAATCTTTATGTATTTCAGAGAAAATTTCAAAAAAACCAGTTTAGTTACGCCAAAGCGTGAGAGTAATATAAAATCCTTTTTATCCGTCCTGCTCACATTCCACCTTGTCGGTTTTGCATGGATATTATTCAGGGCACCCGATTTTGTAACCGCTTCAAAATATATGAACTCATTGTTTAGTATCCCGCAATTAAGCACTTCATCAATCTCAATCATTTTTATTACGATGTTTTATCTGGTTCTTACTCTGGTCATAGATTTCCCATCTTACAGATATGATCGAGAATTGTTGGTTACATCTGATACTCCGTGGCTATTACGGAGCGTTGTGTATGCCTCACTCATCTTGTGCATTTCCTTTTTAGGGGAAAGCTATGTCAAACCGTTCATCTATTTCCGTTTCTAATTTCATTAAGGTCACTTTAGTCACTTTTTTAATTCTAATGGGAGTAGGCATACCTCTTTCTGTCAGCAGGGATTCGTTGGAAAGAATATCTGGACGATCAAACCTAACCCCTATGTTTTCTTATCTGGATACCAATGCATCTCCTGATGCGAGAGTGATCTTTCTTGGAAGTTCCCGTTTTGTTTCTTTTATCAAGAGTGATCTTTTTTCACAGCGGCTAGGCATAGACCAGTCAAAGGTTCTAAACCTAGCAACAGACTCCGGTGGTCCATGGGAAGAACTTCTAATCTGTAAAAAATATCCATCTCTCTTTCAATCTTCGCCCCTAATAATCATTGAGGTGGAACC
>JBEKJA010000385.1:0-3288 GCA_050011475.1 Syntrophales bacterium | reverse complement strand
ACAAGGTTATGGAGACGGCTGCTGGAGGATCCGGATTCACAGAAGGATCCGGCCAGGCCACACCCTTACGGAGGGCCTCGCGCAGGATGGCGTTTACCAATCCGCTCCCGGCAGGCACCAGATTCCTTGTAATTCGAACGGCCTCATCCACAACGGCATAATCGGGCAGACGTTCCATGTAGAGCAGTTGGTAAAGAGCGGTCCTCAGGATATTGGGGATAGGGGGGGTAAGCGTGTCGATTCCCCCCTTGCGAAAATGATGAATGACCCAATCCAGGGAACCCCGTGTGCGCAATGTGCCGTAGACAAGCTGGGACAGGAGGTGCCTATCTTCAGGCCGCTCAAGAATGCCTTTAGAAAGCACCGCATCAAGGAGCGGTTCGGCGAAGGCCGCATCGTCATCGATTCGGTTCAGTATTTCAACGGCCAGTTGACGGGCCGTTTTATGCAACTGCATTTTTATAGTGTGTTTCATTTTGTTATAAGATTGCCTCGTCGGCTTACGGCCTCCTCGCAATGACCCCATTACAAGCCGCTACTCATCAATAATGGCGACGGGGCGTACCCACCCTGCCGAAGCCTTCTTAATATTCACAGGGAAGCAGCATATCGTAAAACCATGGGGTCTCCCGATAGTGGACAGGTTTGCCATTTTTTCCATATGGCAGTAACCGATTTCGATACCGGCAAAATGGGCTTCCCAGATGACCCGCGGGTCTCCCTTCTCCTGGAATTCTTTAGCCAGGAAGGGCAAGGGGCGATCCCAGCTCCAGGCGTCTATACCCCACGACGCGAACACCCTTTTCCGTGAGAAACAGGGTGCTTTCCCGGTCCATGCCGGCGCCTTTCAGGAGATAGTCCGGCTTTCCCCAGCAGGCGTCCGCTCCAGTGTGGATCAAGACGATATCCAGTGGCTTGATATCATAACGGATTCGATCAAGCTCTTTTTGAACATCGGCTGCGGTGATTCTTTCACCATCAGCTTTATGGCGAAAATCAAGAAGAACGCCATCGCCAAAGCACCACTCGAGGGGAATCTCTTCGATCGTGTATGCCCTTTTGCCATGGTCCATCATGGGATGATAATGATAGGGGGCATCGAGGTGCGTACCGCTGTGGGTGGATAAAGTCACAAATTCCACGGCCCAGCCGACCCCTCCGGGAAGCTGCTCTTTTTTAAGGCCGGGAAAGAAATCGAGCATCGATCCCGTTCCCAGCGCATGATCAATATAGTCCACTCTGGGGATCATCATAGGGGGATCACTTGGCAGACCCGATTCAATGGCGATACTCAAATCCACAAAACGTTTTTTTTGCATAAAGACTCCCTAGGTTTTGAAAATGGTTATCCGAGTTTGAGGCCTGGATGTAGACGGAATCCGCGAAGAAATTCATGAACCGGCATCCGACGCCTGTTTTCCATCTGGATGTCCGTTAAAAGGATATGACCGTTGCCTGCAGCTATACAAAGTCCTTCAGGACATTCAACAACAACGGTTCCCGGCTTTTCTATTACAGGGGATTCCTTGAAATCGGCTTTGTATATCTTCAGCATCTTCCCCTCAAGAAAGGTATACGCCCCGGGGAACGATGAGAGACCCCGGATACGATTTATAATGGACCGACCATCCTGATCCCATTGAATTAGCCCGTCTTCTTTCTTTAGCCTTGGGGCGAAGGTCGCCCGCGTATGGTCCTGGGGGATTCCGGCTATGGTATTATCAAGTTTGCCCTTAATCGATTTCAGAAGCATTTTGGCCCCCATATCCGCGAGGCGGTCATGAAGCATGTCATAATAATCTTCCGGCTCAACGGGAATTTCCTTCTGAAGGAGAATATCTCCCGAATCCATGCCTTCATCCATGAGTATGATGGTCATTCCGGTGCGCGTCTCACCCTGAATCAGGGTCCAGTTCATGGGCGCCGCTCCGCGATACTTGGGGAGCAAGGACGGATGAACATTGATGCAGCCGAAAGGCGGCAGAAATACTATCTGTGAGGGAAGAATCTGGCCAAAGGCGACTACGGCTACGAGATCAGGAGCCATGTTATTGAAGAATTCTATAAAGCCGGGCTCCCTCACTTTTTCCGGCTGCCAGATAGACAATCCCTGCTCCTCGGCCAGGATTTTAACAGGGGGGGGGACCAGGTGACGCCCCCTCCCTTTCGGCCGATCCGGTTGTGTGACCACGCCAATAATGGAGTAGGGGCTCTCAATCAGCGCTTTCAGGGATGGAAGGGCAAATTCCGGAGTGCCCATAAATAATATGCGAGGTTTGGACATGAATAACCTGGAGGACGATAATGTCAATCGTTACAGAACCCGTAAATCTTATCCCAAATTTTCCATAAGCGATACAATAAACGTTCTTTTCCAGTTCATGATTGTATCTCCTTACCATTCCTTGCAGAAACCATAATCACTGTCCTTTATTTCCCCCGACCCATGTTTTCGGCAAACTTTGAACGTAGTGTTCGAACAGCATGCGGTAGACCCCAATTTTATTGAGGATACATCGATGCCTATACAGCATACAGGCTGCAATTCCTTATGATTCATATAAGGCGATTCGAAGACCATCATTCTGCCTGTCAAACAGGAAGGGCAAAATTCATAGCCGCTATCAAAAAGTACGTCTGCCCTGATAAGATGTATACATCCTTGGCAAAAGGTACGCTTATTGCGAAACAAAGCACCAGGAAGAAAACAATGATCGGAACCCGGGTTTTCATATCGATCATAATCGGTCCCTCATTTCGATAATCTCTTCTTCTTTATAACATATTTATCATACTGCTCATATATGGATTCTTAGCCGTGGTCAGCAACTTTTTTTTATGTGTAGTCTACATGAAGTTCATGGGGTCTACGTCCACTTTCGCTGCCAGGCCTTTGCTGATCGCTATTTCACGGAGTGTTTCAGCGGCTTCGTGGATGGTACGGATGTGATCGCCCTTGAGTAGCAAATGCCAGCGATGGCGTCCCCTGAGCTTTGCCAGGGGCGCTTCGGCGGGGCCGATGATGTCGATCCGGCCTTCCCATCCGCGGTTTTTGAATAGATCCCGTGCCATCAGCCCAAAACGCTCCACCGCCTTTTGGCCCCGTTCCTTATGCAGGGACGAAAGCTGGATTGCAACCAGCCTGGAATAAGGCGGGTAGGCAAGGTTCTTTCTGAGGCCGATTTCATCCTCATAAAAGCCTTCGCAATCGTGATTTTTTGCCCGGATGACGGCGTAATGGTCAGGATTAAAGGTTTGAATAATCACCCTACCGGGATAGTCGCCTCT
>JBEKJA010000384.1:0-3314 GCA_050011475.1 Syntrophales bacterium | reverse complement strand
TGCAACTGGTCAACAAGATCATCAATGACGCATATAGCCGTCGTGCTTCCGATATACACGTTGAACCAAATATTGCAAAGAAAAACGTCGAGATACGATACCGTATTGACGGATCCTGTGGCCTCTATCAGACGGTCCCATACAGTTATAGAAACGCCGTTGTCTCAAGAATCAAGATCATGTCGAATCTTGATATTACCATTCGCCGCATTCCCCAGGATGGCAAAATCAAGTTCAAACGTTCAGGTGGAGAGGAAATCGAGCTTCGTGTAGCTACTGTTCCGACCCAGGGTGGCGTAGAGGACGTCGTTATGCGTATTCTTGCCAAAGGCGAAACTATGCCCATCGAGGCCATGGCACTCACCAAGAGAAATTATACTGAGTTGGTTAGAGCCATTGAAAAGCCCTATGGGATGTGCCTGTGCGTGGGACCCACAGGATCGGGTAAAACAACAACACTACATGCTGCCCTGCATCATATCAACACTCCGGACCGTAAAATCTGGACGGCTGAAGATCCGGTAGAAATCACCCAATATGGGCTTCGCCAGGTCCAGGTTCATCCAAAGATCGGTTTTGACTTCGCTTCAGCCATGCGGGCCTTCCTCCGTGCGGATCCGGATGTGATCATGGTGGGGGAAATGCGCGACTTTGAGACAGCAAAGATAGGTGTGGAAGCCTCTCTTACCGGTCACCTTGTATTCACCACCCTGCATACAAACAGTGCTCCGGAAACCATTGTTCGGTTGCTTGACATGGGAATCGATCCCCTGAATTTTGCCGATTCTCTTTTGTGTATACTGGCTCAACGTCTTGTGCGTACATTATGCAAAAAATGCAAGGAAGCGTACCATCCTTCAGCCGATGAATATGAAGAGATGATTATCAGCTATGGCAAGGAGGAATTTGAAAAGCTTAATATCCCTTATAAGTCTGATTTGACGCTGTATCGTCCAAAAGGTTGTGATCAGTGTGACAAAACCGGTTACAAAGGCCGTATGGGGATTCACGAGCTGCTGGTCAACACTGACGAAATGAAGCGTCTTATACAAAAGCATGAAACTGTGGAGACTATGAGAGATGTCGCGATCGCACAGGGTATGACCACACTTCTTCAAGACGGCATTCTAAAATCCCTTCAAGGATTTACGGACGTTAATCAGGTGCGTAGGGTCTGCATCAAATAACAATCCAAAAACCTTTAGCGGATCACCACGATAACCAGCACCAGGATACCAAGGATAAAACGATACCATACGAAGGGTAAAAAGTCCCTTGTCTGCACATACCGGAGCAGGAATCCTATACTGGCTAATCCCGTTACGCAGGAAACCAGCATGCCTGCTATAAACCCGCTTGTGATCATGGATGGATTTGAGAGAACATGTGGAAGTTTGACAAGTGCAGCACCCAGGATAATGGGGGTAGATAGTAAAAAGGAGAATCTCGCTGCCGCTTCCCTGGTTAGTCCGATCAACAATCCCATCGTCATAGTCACACCTGAGCGTGAGACACCGGGAATAATTGCCAGGGCCTGAGACAAGCCGATCATCATGCCGGTACCTAGCGTCAGACCATTTGTTTCAATCCGTTTGTCTCCTTTTCGATCCGCCCAGTACAGAACTATACCCAATACGATCAGCATACAGGCAATTAAAGCAGGTGATCTGAAGATGGTACCTGCTTTTTCCTCCAGCACAAATCCTGCAACAGCCCCCGGGATGGTTGCTGCCACCAGATACCAAAACAATTTTCCTTCCGGGCTCCGTGAATCCGATAATCCTTTCACAATAAGTTTCACCCAATCTTTCCAGAAGTATGCAATCACAGCCACCAGCGTTCCGATGTGCAGCGCAATATCGAATGTGAGCCCTGGATCCGCCCAGTTAAACAGCCATGGAACCAGTATGAGGTGCGCCGAACTGGATATTGGAAGGAATTCTCCGAATCCCTGAACCATCCCGAGTATTACAGCCTGTATCATGGATAAATTACACCTCCGGATGGAACTACTTGACTACTGCAGTTTCAATGACAGCTATCATTCTTCGGTTCTTTTGTCGCCCTTCAGCCGTTTTGTTGCCTGCAACAGGCCTATCCATACCATAGCCCACAGTCTTTGTACGGGAGCGGTCAATGCCGAATTTTTCAACAAGATAAGTTCTTACGCTTTCTGCACGCCGTATCGACAGCTTCTTATTGTATATCTTTTTACCGACATTATCTGTGTGCCCCTCGATGACCACCGTTGTTTTTGGATATTTAATCATAAAATTGGCGACTTTCTTAATTTCATCATGGTACTTTGTTTTTATGTCGGATTTGCCTGTGTCAAACAGGATGTTCAGGGCTATAGAGACCTTTTCCACCACTGCTGCACCCTGGTGAACAGGTGCCGGTAATATTACAGGAGCAGCTTCTTTTTCCGCCCTCACTTCTTTTGGAGCTTCCACGGACTTTATAGGTGGTGGTGGAGGTATTGGAGGGGGCTCAATGGGTTTGGCAGCTTCGAGAGGTTTTCTTGTCAAAAAGACCTTTTCAACAAAATCGGCTATCTCAGAATTAGATGAAAGCCGGTCACTCCGGATATAAAATCCACAACCCCCCACTTTAACAATTTGTTCAAGGATCGCTTTTCCTACCGGATCATCTCCTGTCTGAACCGTGTATACGCAAACCCTGTCTCCAAATGCATTTTTCATATTTTCAGCAGCGGTGACAGGTGCAGTGTCCATATCCTCGCCGTCTGATACAATAATAACTGCAATTTGACCCTGGGCAGATTTCAGATCACTCACTGCGGCCTTGATAGGCCGCTGCAAAGGAGTCCCACCCAGGGGTCCGGTTACTGAACTCAATGACTTTGCGAAGTTGGACTTGGTATATACTTCGGGTCCGTACACGCGAATCGTGCTAAAGTTCAGGGTTAATAAATTCAGACCGAATATCCTCAATGTACCATTCAATTTCATGTCGGGAATCGTTTGACTGACATGGTTCAAAATATCTTTGCCGGTAGTGAATTTATCCTGTCCCAGATACCAGTCTCTCATGGATCCGGAGTTATCCAAAATGATCAAAAAGTTATCAACCCTCTGGAGCCATTCTCCCGATGTCAGCTTGGGGTTGAGATTTGCCGGAGTAAATGGAGCGTCACCTCCTTCAGCGGCAAAACCATCAGGAGCACTATGGAAAAGCGTCAAGCCAAGCAC
This sequence comes from Syntrophales bacterium, assembly GCA_050011475.1. Taxonomy (GTDB): domain Bacteria; phylum Desulfobacterota; class Syntrophia; order Syntrophales; family JBEKJA01; genus JBEKJA01. The sequence goes on along the minus strand of JBEKJA010000384.1, from coordinate 102 downwards.
TAAAATTGAAAGCCATTTCAAACAACTATTCGGTATCATGAATTCCTCCCGCCAGGGGAACGATGTGCAACTTTTTTATATGATAACACATATTCAGGATAT
>JBEKJA010000383.1:0-3339 GCA_050011475.1 Syntrophales bacterium | reverse complement strand
ACCAAATAAAGGGGATTTTGCCGGAAAACGACTTTTATGACCGATGAGAGGATCTTCGGTACCGGATAAAAGCACGTTGGAGGCACGAGGCCGACCTGTGAAATATCTGCAAACATTTGGAATATGATGGAAGGAATGCCGTAAGCTTTTGTACCGGGATGCGCCATCAGTCTACCCGCAACCTCCTTCTGCAGCATGATGGTCATATCCTCAATCATATGCCTGTATGACAAGAGATAAAAAAGAATGGGGGAAGAGATGTTATAAGGAATGTTTCCAATCATCCTGATTTTTTCTTGTTTTTCATCCTTTATAGCTTCCGTGAAGTCATATTGCAGGATATTCATTTCAACAATTTCAATATTTTTAAATTCGGCAAGCCGGTCGCGCAGGACCCTGCATAGACGGGAATCTATTTCTATGGCAATAACCCTTCGTGCCTTTTGAGCAATCAATGCCGTCATCCAGCCGAAACCGGCTCCGATCTCCACGACGAGGTCCTTGTGCCCAATACATGCGGATTCGACAATTTTTTGAATGGTGTTTTTATCTGTCAGGAAGGATTGCCCCATTAGCCTGCTTGGACGAATCCCATATTGTTCAATCACTTTTCGGGGAGTAAGATTCATGGTGGTGCCTATGTCTTAAAACGATCACCAGGCGATAGGTGATGAAATAAGCTGGAATGGCGAAGATAGGTGCCATAATCAAGCCGCCGGTGATGAGAGGTACAAATGCCTGCCATCCCTGTTTTACAATGGTCAATATCGAATAATCGGCAAAGACAAGACAGGGTTTTGTCATACCAAGGATCAATTTCCCCAGATAATATTCACTCACATAAAAAAATGTGATTGTGAGTGGATTGGATATAATCCATGACCCAAGATAAGCTGCCGTGATATTTTGCCTTGCCAGATAACTGATACATATGATGAGTACCGTGTGAAGCGGAATTACCGGTGTGACGCCGATGAATATCCCGATAGCCATTCCCATGGCAATTTTTTCAGGCTCGCCCTTCAGGCTGATGAATCTTTCATAGAAAGATTTCAATTTCAGTTTTACACCATTCATGTGCGATCCTGACGGGGCCATCTTGAAACTGCATTCAGGTCCCAGGGTGCCTTAAATCCCTTTTCAAGAAGATTATATGCCGCGGCACCAATCATTGCCGCATTATCCGTACATAATACAGCAGGAGGAATAAAAACTTTGAGTCCAATCAATGCAGCGGATTCGTTAAATCTTTCCCGCAGCCGCCCATTGGATGCAACTCCTCCGCATACAACCACGCCGGCGACATCATGTTCCTGTGCGGCCCTCATGGTCTTATCTACCAGCACATCCACAATAGCTTCTTGAAAACTCGCGGCAACATCGGGAATTTCATCATCGGCAAAAGGCTTTCCTCTTTTCTTTATTTCAATGAGCAGTGACGTTTTCAGGCCGCTGAAGCTGAAATCAAGTCTCTCCCGCATGGCACGCGGAAAGGTCCATCGATCTTTATTGCCGCTCCGGCCCAATTGCTCAATAACGACTCCGCCCGGATAGCCGATATTCAATAACCTGGCTGCCTTATCAAAGGCTTCTCCGGCTGCATCGTCCTTCGTTTGCCCAAGCAGATCGTAATCTCCAAACCCCCTGTATAAATAGATATTGGAATGACCGCCCGAAACAACGAGGGCTACAAAAGGAAATTCAGGAGAGGTGTCCATAAGCGATGAAGCCGCGACGTGGCCTTCGAGATGATTTACACCAACATATGGTACGTTAAGAGAGAGTGCGAGACCCTTTGCGAATGATAAGCCCACCAATAGTGACCCCACAAGGCCAGGTCCCATGGTTACGCCGATGCCGTCTATCCATGAAGGCTGTATGGCGGCATTTTCCAGTGCCTGGAGTGTAACCGCCGAAATAGCCTCGATGTGTTTGCGGGAGGCAATTTCAGGAACAACACCTCCATATCTGCTGTGGATCTGTATCTGTGAAGCAATCACATTGGAAAGAATGATTCTACCATCCTGAATAACGGCAGCCGCTGTTTCATCACACGACGACTCTATACCGAGAACCAACATTCGTTATTATTCCTTACTGTCAATAATGCTTTTAAAAATGTGCGAAAGACTATATAAGACTGGACATGGTTTGTAAACTAACTTTTAACGCTTCAATATGGACGGTAGAAAATGGAAATCCACTCTGATTTTTTAATACTCGGCAGCGGCATTGCAGGTTTATGCTGCGCGATCAAGGCAGCCGGGATTGGATCGGTTGCCATGGTAACGAAGAAGGAAAAATCCAATAGTTCAACCAATCTTGCACAGGGTGGGATTGCGGCCGTACAGGATAAAACCGATCGCTTCGAATATCACATCAAAGATACGCTTGAGTGCGGTGCTGGACTCTGCAATGAGGATGTTGTCCGCTTTGTTGTCAGGGAAGGTCCGGAGCGTATAAAGGAATTGATTGAATGGGGTGTCGAATTTTCCAAAACCGTAAAAGAGGGGAAAACGGTTTACGATCTTGGCAGAGAGGGCGGGCATTCCATGAGGCGGGTTCTTCATGCCGGCGACATGACCGGTCAGGAGATTGAGCGCGCGCTCCAGGAGAAGGCGAGTCAACTAAAAAACATTCAAATTTTTGAAAATTATATCGCCATAGACCTGATCACCAAAAATGCTCTTACCGGGGAAACATCAAAAGATCGAAACCACTGCCTGGGAGCTTATGTTTTTGATATTGAAAATAACAAAGTGCATGTGTTCCGCGCACGCTTTATCATTCTTGCAACAGGCGGTGCCGGCAAGGTATACCTGATCACATCCAATCCGGATATTGCCACTGGGGATGGAATCGCCATTGCATACCGCGCAGGTGCACAAATAGCCAATATGGAATTCATCCAATTTCATCCTACATGCCTCTACCATCCAGACGCCAAATCATTTCTGATCAGTGAAGCCCTTCGAGGTGAAGGCGGTATCCTCAGGCTTAAGGGAGGCTCAACCTTCATGGAGAAATATCATGCCATGAACAGTCTGGCCCCCAGAGATATCGTTGCCCAAGCCATCGATACCGAATTGAAAAAGTCCGGGGACGAATATGTCCTCCTGGATATGACGCATCTTGAAAAAGATTTTCTGATAAATCGTTTCCCCAATATCTATCGTGAATGCCTCAAATTCGGAATTGACATGACCCATGAGGCCATTCCGGTTGTACCGGCTGCACACTATCTTTGTGGAGGAGTCACGGTGGATGCTTCCGGAAATACCTCCATCGAACGTCTCTTTGCGGTGGGAGAAGTTGCATGCACAGGTTTGCACGGAGCCA
>JBEKJA010000382.1:0-3345 GCA_050011475.1 Syntrophales bacterium | reverse complement strand
ATACGGGGCTTTTTGTGTCTGCATCATGAATATTCCACGTTATTACTCTCAATCTCATAAAGTGAATTTTGGGGGCATCTTATTTATAGACCGCCAATCATTTGCTGTCTATGAACAGTTAAATCATAAAGTTATTGACATTATCTTAGTTGTCAATTTCTTACGTTTTTTGTAACATTTTATCTATCCAAAGATAGAATCATAATTCTCATATATATCATCCCCATCTTTCTGCCTAGATTTTAATGTATGTAGCAAATCTTTGCGAAAGAGGTGGACTCTAAAAGATAATAATAACCCTCTTATTTTATCTTCATTCACTTGTCTTCTGAAAAGACCCCAACTCCTTTGATTTAATGAAATCCTCACGGGTGTACCCAATGCTCTGGATGACTCTTGCTTTTCGTTCTTCGTCAGTTTCACCCGGCGGGCCTTCATTACACAATTCTATTTCTTCAAGAGCAGAATATATGTGATCCCATGGAATAGGACGGGGCTTTAAATGCAATTCCAGTTTTTCAATACGTTTTTTAATGTCTGTCATTTTACCCTTATTCCCTCCCTTCTTTTGAATAAAAACCTAAAATAGCCCCCTTTTTGAGAGGATAATTTGATGTCTTGCTATACTCTCCGCTAGGCATCTCTAGTTTGTCCTATACTTAACAACCTCTTCTAAAGCCTGAACCCTGTCCTCTAGCAAATCTGCTTCAAAGCAATTAAGTAAGACAGTGCATCCATAAAAAGTCGCTCTTGCTATATCAGGCTTGATTTCGCCCCTTCGCAGTTCATTCAATGATATAGATAAAAGCCTTCTGACATCTTTCACGCTCTTCAGGCTAATTCTATATTTTCTTTTATCAGATAGGGGATCATTGCTCCTTTCCTTGTCAGACTTAGCTTTAACAGTGTTTGAAATTATTTTTTTCGATGTTTTTTGCTGCCTTCTATTAAGTTTCCCCATATTTTTTATAGAGCTCCTGAAGGGTTAGTGGATGCCCGGAATTGTCGATCATATCTGCCATATCCAGCTTCTTTATCTTCCAGAGTTCAAATCTGGCAGGACCTAATATATCTTGCTGCGTTGCTTCTGATTGCCCTGATAACCATTCATCATAATTCATAACAGGAACAGGACCGTCCATTGAAGCACGTTGCCCTTGAGGGATATTATCCAGTGAAGCAATCTGTTCTTTTGTCAGTGGGCTATTCGCTCCTGACAGCTCAGACCATGACTTTGTTATAGGAACTATTGTACTTCTACAATTCCATGTGGCAGGGGGGCCACCCGGATATGGCATATCGTGGCCAATAGGTTGCAGATCCATCGTCCATTGTTTTCCATCTGCTGCTCTGCAAAGTGGGGTTGTTCTTCCATCGAGAACGGAAACCCATTGTATAGCTTGGATCACATCTGCATTTGCTTTATAGATTTCTGTCCGGACATTATTTGCCACTTGCATGACGGAAGTTCTGACAAGCGTTGCAGCTTCTCTTTTGGTCAGGTTCATTACTCCCACTCTTGTTTTTGACCCTTTGATCCTTCCAACAAGTTCACTGATAGACTCTCCCTGCATCATGCCGATCTGCAATGCTTGAGTTCCCTCTTTCATTTGAGCAATCGTTTTCTCTGTAGCAGCAGATTTCTGCGCATCCCACCAGTCCGATATAAGTCGGCCATCAATGAGTGTACTTTCTATAATGGCTTTCACATTAGCAGGGGTTAGGGTTATGTTAAATATATCCGCACCAACGGCTTTGTTGAGAGATTTGACAACTTGCTCTGCTTTTAATGCTCCTGCACCGTTCAACCCAGTCTGGACATCTTGTTGTATTTCGTTGAAACCCATATCAAGAATATTGGTTATATCCTGATTCAATTTCTCCAGTCTGGCCTGCTTCCATTTTGAACTCTGCGGTTCTGTGGGGTCTATTCGAGCGATGCTTGCTGCAATCTCGTTTTGCGTATCTAATAGAATCTTTTGAACACGACGGTTTAGTCCTGCTGAGTATTGGTCAAAATAAATATGGTCTTTGACGGTAACGTTCAAGATATTTTCTGGAATCGTCTTTGCTGCCTTTTCTTTACTCATTTACGCCTTCTTCATCTAGGCTTCTCAGCCATTCTTAAGGGTTCTTTAATACTTTTGAAGATTATAAATCGTATTGTTATCAGATAAAAGAAAATTTTTGAGGTAACCAGACAGAATTATTTATATTAGTTCTATAATTTTAAATAAAAGTCCTCTGCGTGAATCTTTAAGATGTTCTTGATTTTTGTCAGTTTGCCAATGCAACTAGAAATAACCACCACCTGTCTGCCTATTTTCAAGTTTCCTTTTCATTACAAATTTCGATTAAGGCGTTTCTGATACTCCAAGGTGATTTTCTCTGGTATCGCTTCACTTTCTTTTGGGACATAAAGCGTTCCCACAATGCCATCACCAGACTTGACTAAAAAGCGGTGCATCCTCTTGGTATCGCCATCAAAAATAAATGTTCCTTTGCTTTCTTTCCGTTCTGACATAACCATTGTCTCCTTTCATGTCGCAATTCATTCTCTCACATCGTTGCTCCATTTATTATGTCTTTCTTCCGATCCATTCGCTCGTCTCACAGTATTCTGAGCCATTAATGAGTTTGTACGTTTTATATTTTCCTCGTGGATTCTCTTTTGTACGCCATGCTTTCGCATCGATAATTTTCAGGCGATTCTCATTTTGGTCAGAAAGATAATCGAGTGATAGATAAAGCCGAGATTTTTCTTTTGAAAAATCGCCACCACGCCCAGTTTCCTTTGCCTCGGATTTTTGCAGTACAATGATACAGATACCTTCCTTCAATTTGGAATGGATGTCACTAATGTAGTGTGCTACTTTCCAAAACTCGTCGGTCACTTCCAAATAATCAATTATGAAAATTTTCTTTTCTGCTGTAATTAGATCGCTAAAGTTTGAAGTCCGGTGCCATGGCTTAAAGTTCCAATCGGTCAGTTTCTTATCATCGAACAGTTCAAGCCGTTTGCGGAACTCGCTGTCCCCCATCTCGGAGTTGAAATAGATGATTTCGTGCTTATTCATATTCAATTTAACGGTGTTGAGCAGGAAAGCCGTTTTCCCGGCTGATTTCGAACCAGCGATGACGATGATGTTCCCTGGACAGATAATGCATTGCTTTTTAATCCCTAACGGCCAATTGATAGGAAATTCCTCTGTTGGTGCTGTGAGAAAGTCGACGGCTTCAACGTTTTTATCAATGCGTCGATAGCGACCATTTATACTGGGATCTCTTTCAAGATCTTTCCCAACGTGCCGTGAAAGTGCTTTGGCAATTGTTTTCTTGCCCTCA
>JBEKJA010000381.1:0-4729 GCA_050011475.1 Syntrophales bacterium | reverse complement strand
GGTACAAACCTCACGGGGACTATATTCGCTTCTGTTATCCTGCCTTTTATCTTACGTACCAATTTCAAGTCCTGCCAATACTTTCCCACGGGGATAACCAGCCTGCCACTTTCCGCCAATTGCTCCAATAAAGGTAGAGGAATCTTTTCCGGAGCACAGGTGACTATAATTCCATCAAAAGGAGCAAATTCCTGCCAGCCCAAAAAACCATTACCCACTTTTACCTTAATGTTTTTATACCCCAGCTCTTTCAACAGACCTTCCGACTTTCGGGCCAGGGGCTCCACTATCTCTATGGTGTAAACTTCTTTTGACAATTCCGCTAAAATTGCAGCTTGGTATCCCGAACCGGTACCTATCTCCAGAACCCTTTCCGTGCCCCTAAGCTCCAAAAGCTCTGTCATTAAAGCCACGATATAGGGCTGTGAGATAGTCTGACCCTCATCAATAGGTAAGGGACAGTCTTCATAAGCTAAATGTCTGATATTAGAAGGAACAAATAAATGCCTTTTCACCTTAAACATCGCATCTAATACGCGCAGATTCTTAATTCCCCTGGCCTTTATCTGGTTCTCCACCATCTGTTTTCTTTGTTGAGCGAATAAGGTTTCCAGTGAATCAGCTCCTACCATCAGGGGGAACAGGAACAAGATCATAATTATGACTAGATTAAGAACAAATTTAATTTTCACTTGCTTATTCATCCTTTGATTCACTTAGGTCAGCGCTTCTTTATGCTCCTGTTGCCGTATTTTATCCCGTACCGATTGGCTTTTCGGCGGCGCTAGAATATTTCGTTCTTTGTAACTGTAGCAGAATTTATCCGGTTTCGCAGTTTATTTGATACCATTTGAAAGCTTGTATTTTGAGGGAGACAGACAGCCTATCGATTACAGGAAGTAACACTCAGCTTTGCAAAAAACACGTTCTCACCATGGTCGACTAAACTGTTGCTCCTACTAACAAATAACATTTTATAGCGTGAACTATAGAAGGTTATCGATAGAAATGTTTCATTCATCTGATGCTACCAGTTTATCCCTTGGTGTCTTAATAAGTTCTTTGCACACCTCCGTGACCAAATCTTGCCGCTGTTTTCAGATCCTCAACCGCCTGCCTGTAGTTGCCAAGACCGTTATAGGCGGCACCGCGGTTGTTATAGGCATCTGCATAATCTGGATTGATCTCGATCGCCCTGTCAAAATCCTCAACCGCCTGCCTGTAATTGCCAAGATCGGTATATGCAGCACCCCGGTTGTTATAGGCCTCTGCAAGGCGCGGATTGATCTCGATCGCCCTGTTTAAATCCTCAATCGCCTGCCTGTAATTGCCAAGTTTGCCATAGACAGCACCCCGGTCAATATAGAACGTTGCATCACTTGGGTTGATCTCGATCGCTCTGTCTAAATCTTCAATCGCCTGCCTATAATTGCCAAGACCGTTATAGGTAACACCCCTGTTAATATAGGCCTTTGCATTATTTGGGTTGATCTCGATCGCCCTGTTTAAATCCTCAATCGCCTGCCTGTAATTGCCAAGTCTGCCATAGACAACACCCCGATTATTATAGGCCTCTGCATAAGCCGGATTAATCTCGATTGCCATGTCATAATCCTTAATCGCCTGCCCGTAATTGCCAAGTTCTTTATATGCAAGACCCCGGTTATTATAAGCCTTATCAAGGCGCGGATTGATCTCGATTGCCCTGTCATAATCCTCGATCGCCTGCCCGTAATTGCCAAGTTCTTTATATGCAAGACCCCGGTTATTATAAGCGAGACAATTATGGTCAGTAACTTTCAGAGTATGATCAAACAGCTTTATGCTGTTCTGCCAATACCCAACTTGCGTCCATGTGATAATAGAAAGGCACAAAATGCTAAATGCAGATAATGTAAATAATGCCTCTTTCCGGTAACGCCATTGCTTTAAGAGTCCCGGAACACCCCATGCCACCATGATGAATAACCCTATCAGGGGAATGTAAGTGTATCGGTCCGCCTTGGCCTGAGAGCCGACCTGCACAAGACCGATAACAGGTATAAGGGTACCTGTATACCAAAACCAACCCGCTGCTAAATACGGGAATTTCCTTGCCATCCAGATAACGGCCAGGGTGACGGCTATGAGGAGTAATGCTGAACCCAAAACCTGCCAGGACTCCCACAACTCAGGATGAGGATAAAAGACGGCAAGATTACTCGGCCAGACCATCTTTCCAAAGTAAGTGATATAGGAAATGAAGGCATTCCCAATACGAACATTCAACGGAAACGCTTCAATAGATCGAACAGCTCCTCCTTTTTGTTGGGCAATGTATGTTACGATACTTGAAAGTATTGCCAAGACAAAAAGGGGGACTTTTTCCCAGAGTAGAGGATAGATCAATGCCCATTTATATTCAGGATCGGCTGGTTTCTGTACTTCCAGTGATCCCTTTACAGCATGCTTCTTTTTAGATTTCCCTTTTTGTTTATTTGAAGTCGCGAGATTATACACTTCGATCTGGATTTTGTGAGCTGATGTAATTTCCTGAAAACGCTGCAGGGGCCAGTAATCCAGAAGCAGCAGTACAAAAGGGAGGGTTATCAGCATGGGTTTTGCCATTAGACCCAAGACAAAAAACAGAAGGACCAGAAAATATCTCCGAAATCCCGGAGATTCAACATAATAGCCATACGCTCCCATAGTGAGCATCCAGAAGAAAGAGGAAAGAACATCCTTGCGCTCTGCTATCCAGGCAACCGACTCCACATGGAGCGGATGTATCGCAAACAGAACGGCTACAAAGGCACTTTGCCAGAGTGTCTTTGTCATCCGGTGAAATATAAGAAAAAGGAGAACAGTGTTAATAATATGTAAGAGAAGATTTATCAGGTGATAGCCGTGGGGGTTGAGGCCGAAGATTTGATAGTCAAGCATCAATGACAGCCATGTTACCGGATGCCATAAACCGCTTTTCCCCGCCAATTCAGAAGAAAAAGCCTGTCCTATACTGTTCCAATTCAGACCGGATTGTACATAAGCATTTTCATATACGTAAATATCATCATCAAAATTGATAAAGCCACTGTCCTTGAGGGGCCAAAAGGCAATAACCGTAAGTATTGCCAGGGCCAGGCAAATCAAGATCGGAATCAAGTTCTTATGTTGGGTTGCTTCTGAGTTTAACGGTAGTCGTGAAGTTGGCATTATTTCTTTGTCTTTCGTACAATCCAAATTCCAGAAGCTTGTCCAGAAGCTTGTCGGGAGTATTTACCACACATTAAGTTAGAGTTCTGCCATTTTTTGATTATTACGAATCGAAATCTTACACAAACGGGTTAAATGAGAAAAACAACATTTCAGGAAGTAACACTCAGCTTTGCAAAAACTTGCCCTCACCAGAGTCGATTAAACGGTTGCTCCCACTACTGTTTAGTCGCGGGTATTCATAATAACTGAGGATTACCAATTGAAAGAGAATAATATAGGAATGAACAGTAGCTGTTCAGATTAAAGGGGTGAAGTGTTTTTTGCAAAGGAATCAATAAGAACGTATTCTCCGGTAGACTTAGCACAGAGTTCATCATTACTGTACACAAACCCTTCCATAATAACCTTCTTTTCGCTTAAACGCTCACATACCTTTCCCTCTACTCTTATTTCGATATCCGTATAAACGGTTTTTAAATAATTAATATTAATTGATTTGGTGAGAACAAACTTCTTCATAAAATAGAGAGCAGCCCAAGTCATAATCTCATCCAAAACAGTGGCCACAATGCCCCCATGTACATATTTGTCATAACTGCAGAAATGGTCTGCTAACGTGAGCCATGAATAAACAAATGTTTCATCAGCAAAAAAATCCATCTTCAAGCCAACGGGATTTGAATGACCACAGCCAAAGCAATTAATACCTTCAATGTGCGGTAATTTTATTAAATTTTCTTTTTTGGATATTAAGCCATCCATAGATATTGACCTGCCCCAAATACTTTTACCACATGTTAATTTAGAACTCTGGCTTTTTTTGATCATTACAAATTGAAATCTTATATGAATAGGTAACATGAGAAAAAAAACATTACAGGAAGGAACACTTGAGCGTCTTTTCAAAAAACAAATCCTGCCAGCTTTCGAGTAACAGGGTTTTAGTAATCAGTCCATAACACCCTCATAAAAAGTTGAAGGATCTGGAACTTTATTCAGATTGCCATATATCTGCTTTTTATTAGATCACGATTTTTATATAAAATCTACATAGGAAATGAAATTTTATCTGCCATAACACTAAAAGATGAGAAAACAATTATTGCAGTCATTCTGGGCATTTTTTCTCATTGCAATTCATTTTTAAGGGTTTAAGATGGCATCGTGAATTTATTTGTACTGTGTTTGATAATATTATGGGTTCTGCGGCATGAGGTATCCTGATGGATATAGATGCTGGATGAGTAATCGATCAAATGGTATATAGGATGAGAATATGACGGATTTTGAAATTTTATTTGCTATTATTATACCCATTCTAATGGCATTAATAATTTTTGTCATATTAAGACCGCTTATATATACGCTCACAAAATGCAAAGGAATGAAGAAAATTTGGGGACTCAAGTATACTTCAATCATTTTTCTTATCTTCATTGTATTTGCGCTGATTGCCACACCATTGGGAAATTATTTTAACACTATAAGTGAGGATTTAGCGCTGGCTTCACATTTAGTTCTTCTTATTATCCTA
>JBEKJA010000380.1:0-3375 GCA_050011475.1 Syntrophales bacterium | reverse complement strand
GATCAATTCGCTCACATGCATGAAGCGGTTTTCGAACACTGTTTCCGTAATGACACTCAGGCCATTTCCCAAACTCAGCATGGCCATGATCTGAGCTTGAAGGTCCGTAGGAAAACCGGGATAAGGAAGTGTTTTGACATCCACACTCCGGATATGTTTTGGCCCTTTCACACGAAGCCCGTTCGGCACTTCGGAAATACTCATGCCGATTTCACGAAGCTTGACCAGGAGCGCTTCCAGATGAGATGGATTACAACCTTTTACATAAATATCTCCTCCGGTCATTCCACCGGCTATGAGGTATGTACCGGCCTCGATTCGGTCTGGAATCACGGAAGCTTCCGTGGGGTGGAGGTGTCTTACCCCATTAATCCGGATCACTTCCGTACCGGCGCCGCTGATTCGTGCCCCCATACTATTGAGCACCTCGGCCAGATTCACGACTTCGGGTTCCCGTGCCGCATTTTTCAGCATCGTTACACCATCTGCCAGTGCGGCGGCCATCATGATATTCTCCGTCCCCGTCACAGTAGATATATCAAAGTATATGGCAGCACCCTTGAGCCGCTTTGCTTTGGCCTCCACATAGCCGTCCTTCAGCACCACTTCAGCACCAAGATCCTGAAGGGCTTTGATATGGAGATTTACCGGCCGGGCACCAATGGCACATCCTCCCGGGAGCGATACACGGGCAAACCCTGTTCGGGCAACAAGCGGGCCCAAAACAAGGATGGAGGCCCGCATGGTCTTAACCAGATCATATGAAGCAATACATTGCGAGATGTCACTGGCATCGATTCTAAGCGTTGAATTCCCTTCGATAATGACGCCCAGGCTCTTGAGAAGTTTGCTGATCGTTTTAATATCCAATAGGTTGGGAATATTGTGGAAGGTATTTGATCCTTCCGTCAGGAGGGCACTGCATAAAACGGGCAAGGCTGCGTTCTTGGCACCGCTGACCTGAACCTCACCGGACAGGGAAATGCCTCCATCTATGATAATCTTGTCCATAATCTACCTCTTCTTCATAGCCCTGACTACGCGGTATATTCCTTCATAGTCCTTGCGGAAACAAATATTTTCGTAGGAGTCATCTGCCAGGAGAATGTCTTCAACCGCCGTTCGCTGTCCATCACCGATCTCCATAATGAGATACCCGCCAGGCCGCAGAAAATCCTTACCCTCCGTGATAATCCCATGATGGTACTCTGTCCCCTCCGATCCGCCGAGTAATGCGGAAGCCGGCTCGTATCGGACCTCAGGTGGAAGATCGTTCAATACATCCGCCGGAATATACGGCGGATTGGATACAATGATATCAAATTCTCCTGAAACAGGCTCAAACAAATTTCCTTCCAGAAAAATAACGCTATCGGAAACCCCATGGCGCATTGCGTTACATCCGGCCACTGAAAGCGCAGATGGAGAAATATCCGTCGCTTTGATCCGTACATTCTGGAGCTCGCTGGCAATAGCTATGCTGATCGCCCCGCTTCCCGTCCCAATCTCCAGAATATCCGGATTGCGCCCTGTAAATTGATCCCTTGCCACATCCAGGGTTTCCTCAACCAGTACTTCCGTTGCCGGCCTTGGAATCAGAACATCGGAGGTAACCTCGAAGCTGAGAGACCAGAATTCTTTGATCCCAAGTATATAAGCCACCGGCTCCCTTCGTAAACGGCGTTTGACCAAAAACGAAAAATCTTTCTGTTCCTGTTTTGAAATGGTTCTTTCAGGGTATGCATACAAGACCGTCCGATTCATATCTGACAGATGGGTTAAGAGAACTTCGGCATCGAGACGGGGAGTAAGTAAACCCGCCTGTTGGAACAGGAATGTGCAACAGTTGAGAACACAACGTATATTCATACGCTCTTACTGAGATTTTTTAATAATGGAACGATTATGGGGCTGCCTTTTTCAGTGATTCGGCCTGAAAATGGGTAGCCAGCGCATTAAGAACTTCTCCGATATCGCCATCAATAAAATTTTCCAGATTATAAAGGGTAAGACCAATGCGATGATCCGTAACCCGCCCCTGGGGGAAGTTATAGGTTCTGATCCTTTCACTGCGGTCTCCTGTCCCTACCTGGCTCTTTCGCGTTTCGGAAATTTCCGTGTTCTGCCTGGTAATCATCATGTCAAGAAGTCGCGCCCTGAGGACTTTCATTGCTTTAGCCTTATTCTTCAATTGCGATTTTTCATCCTGGCAGGTAACGACGAGCCCAGTCGGAAGATGAGTGATACGAACGGCTGAATCGGTGGTGTTGACACTCTGTCCCCCATGGCCGCTGGAGTGATAGACATCGATCCGCAGATCATTCGGATCGACGGATACCTCGACTTCATCGGCTTCGGGCAGAATAGCGACCGTCACGGTCGATGTATGGATTCTCCCCTGGGCTTCCGTGACAGGAACACGCTGAACCCTGTGAACCCCGCTTTCGTATTTCAGGCGGCTATACGCACCCCGGCCTGAAACCGAGGCAATGATTTCCTTGAATCCGCCAACACCCCCCGCCGGCGTGCCGCTGATTACATCGACCTTCCAGCCGTTGTTTTCTGCATATCGGGCATACATCCGAAAAAGATCCCCCGCGAACAAGCCGGCTTCATCACCGCCGGTACCCGCTCTTATTTCGAGCAGCACATTCTTTTCATCATTCGGGTCCGTAGGCAGAAGGAGAACTCTGAGTTTCTCTTCCAGGAGCCCCTTTTCCTCGCGAAGCTCCGGTAGCTCTTCCTTTGCAATCTCGCGGAGTTCCTCATCGTTCTCGCGAAGCAGAGCCTGGCCCTCCTCGATACGGTCGGATATCATTTTATAAGTTTGATAGGTCTCCACCAGCTCACGCAAATCGGCATGTTCCTTAGCGTATTTCTGATAAATAGAGGGTTTGTTGATCACTTCGTGATCACTGAGAAACTTCTCCAGTTCACCGTATCTCTGTTCTACGTCTTTCAATTTATCGTACATAATTTACTTTATATTACAAAGGGATATAACCATGCCGGTGGGTATGGAATCCGGCATACTCTCCCTGAAGTAAATGGTAATGATGGATTTGATATGGAAAAACAAAATAAAAATAGGAGGTAAGCGCCGGAGGGTGTGATTTTTCAAACCTTCTTGCCGCTTTTTTTCGGCTTCTCGTTACCAGCATATTTTTTCTTGAACCGCTCCACACGGCCGGCCGTATCCATGATTTTCTGCTTCCCGGTCATGAATGGATGACACTGGGAACAGATTTCAACTTTGATGTCCTTTTTTGTGGACCGGGTTTTGATGACATTGCCACACACACAGGTGATGGTTGTCTCTTCATATTTGGGGTGAATGCCTTCTTTCATGGTCAACGGGGACCCTCCTTATAAATA
>JBEKJA010000379.1:0-3377 GCA_050011475.1 Syntrophales bacterium | reverse complement strand
ATCCCAGAAATTCGACAGTGCAAGAAGAGTCTTCTCATCGGAACGTGTCCGGACATCGTTTATGGGATTCTTTCCCGCCCAGAATCCTCAGGTGGCCATGCTGGTCACACTGGACGAACCGCAGCATGAGAAATGGGGGGGCCTCGCGGCAGCACCTGTTTTCCGGAAGATTGGCGAACAGATTCTTGACAGCTTCAAGACAACAATCCGCGACATGCCCATTCCCGAGGGGACGCGACCTGGTAATGGAATGAAAGTTCGCCTTGTGTCAACTCCCCAGATTGTACCCCATGAACTGCCTCCGGTTCAGGAGCGGAAAACGCAGTTGACCCCTGTAGCTAATGAATCCATGATCCCTGATTTTCGTGGGATGACAATCCGGGAAGCGCTTAAGCAGGCCCGGGAAAGAAGTATAGAGTTGAAGATCCTTGGCAGCGGCTGGGCTGTCGGTCAGAATCCCCTGCCAGGAGCATCGATCCATGATCACCGGTCGTGCACTGTAAATTTCAGCACGGGGAGGTGAGAGGCCATGGAATTGACGGAGTTGCTGCGCGGAATTCAACACCGCGGGGTATCATGGTCTCCCGCCAGTGAAGTGTCCGGGATCTTTTATGATTCAAGGCAATGTATCCCGGGTGGTCTCTTTGTTGCCGTGTCAGGCCTCAAAGTCGATGGCCACGATTATATCAATGAAGCGATAAAACGGGGTGCCCGCTTTATCGTTCATGAGAAGCCCAATACCCCACCGCCTGGAATCACAGCCATAGAGGTAGATGACAGCCGATCAGTTCTGGGAAGACTTTCCCGGAATTTTTTCGCCGATCCTTCCGCCCGGATGTGCTTGATCGGAGTGGTCGGAACCAATGGCAAGACAACGATCACTTACCTTATGGAGGAGATCCTCAAAAATGCCGGCTTCCAGGTGGGAGTTCTCGGTACGATTAACTATCGTTTTTCCGAAAAGATTCAGCCCGCACCGAACACTACTCCGGAATCTTTTGAATTTCAGAAAATTCTGCGGGAAATGGCGGATGAGGGAATTACTCATGTACTGTCTGAGGTTTCATCCCACGCCCTAGATCTCAGGCGGGTGGATGACTGCGCTTTTAACCGTGGAATATTTACAAATCTTTCACGGGATCATCTGGATTACCACGGTACCATGGATCAGTATTTCAAAGCCAAAGAACGATTTTTCACCGAGGTTATCCCGGCCGGCGGCAAGAAGGGTGCCTCGATGATAGTAAACGGAGATGATCCCTGGGGCCGTAAAATCATAAAAAAAGCAACCCTTCCGGTCGACACTTATGGCCTTGAAGGAGACTGCTGGGTCACGGCACAGCCATGGAAGCTGACTCTCGATGGTATCAAAGCAACTCTCCACGATGGGGACAACGCCTGGGAGATCAAATCCAATTTGATTGGCAAATTTAATCTGTACAATATACTTGCAGCGGTGACAGCCGCTCTGTCGTTGGGATTGGAGAGGGAGACCATTTGCCGGGGAGTGAAAAATATGAAGCAAATCCCCGGGAGACTCGAAAAAATAAACAAACCGGGTGAGCCGCACATATTCGTGGATTATGCCCATACGGAGGATGCCCTTCAAAGAGTCCTCCAGAATCTTGATGCTTTTCGCGAAGGGCGTATTATTACAGTTTTCGGATGTGGAGGGGATCGGGACCGGGGCAAGAGGCCCCGTATGGGACGGGCAGCGGTGTCATGGAGCGACCTGACCTTTATTACTTCTGATAATCCCAGAACGGAAGATCCTCTGGATATCATCCTTGAAATAGAATCCGGCATCCGGGAATACCCGGTGGTCAAAATAGAGCCGTCTGAAACTGCAAATTACACTGGCGGCAAAGCTTATGCCATTTTACCGGAACGGCGGGAAGCGATCGGTGCGGCGATAAAAGCTGCACGTCCCGGTGATATTGTATTGATCGCCGGGAAAGGTCACGAAGATTACCAAATCATTGGTAACCTAAGGTTGCCTTTTGATGACCGCCTTATCGCTCGCGAGATCCTTGATAAAAGATAGTGTCCATCCGGAAACTCCGGATGGACACTATCTAAGTTTCCGAATGGAAGCCAGATAGTGGATAGCCTTATGGAACCTAAATGGCCAAAATTCAGTGGAGTGGATATAATCGCGGCCACAGGCGGGTCTTTTTTCCGAGGAGAACTGGAAAGATGCTGTCATGGTGTATCAACGGATACTCGAACCATGGAAGCAGATAACCTGTTTGTCGCACTCCGCGGGCCGAGATTTGATGGCCATGGATTCATTGCGCTGGCCCTGGAAAAAGGTGCGGGAGGATTGCTTGTGGAGGAGGGAGCAGTCAGGATGCTGCCCCTTGAAACAGGAGATATCCCTGTGATTATAGTGGATGATACCCTTCAGGCTTTGGGTGACCTTGCCCATGCCTGGAGGATGCGGTTCAATGCCCCAATTGCAGCGCTTACAGGCAGTTCAGGAAAGACAACGACCAAGGAAATGCTGGCTTCCATCCTGAGCATGAAGGGGAGTATATTGAAAACCGAAGGGAATTTTAATAATCTTGTCGGTTTACCCCTGACTCTCTTTCAACTTCATGAGGGCCATGATATGGCGGTATTGGAACTTGGATCCAACAAGCCCGGAGAAATCGGCCGGCTTACCGATATTGCCGCACCAAATCTAGGATTAATAACAAATGTAGGCCCGGCTCATCTGGCTGGTTTTGGTACATTGGCTGCCGTAGCGAAGGAAAAGACAGCCCTGTGGCGGCATATGGATCCCCGGGGGACTGCTGTTGTGAATGAAGATGATCAGGCCCTTCGTTACCTGGCCAATTCATGGATGGGCAGGCGGGTTACCTTTGGTTTATCGCCGAATGTAACGGTTGCAGCCAGAGACGTAGGCCGGCAGTCACCTGCCGGTCAGAAATTTCTGATCGAAATAACCGGACAGAGCCGGAAGGTGAACCTGGGGCTTCCGGGCGAGCATAATGTAAAAAATGCACTTGCGGCAGCGGCATCGGGATGGGTTCTTGGTGCCAGCCTTGATGAAATCGCCGAGGGATTGACCCGCGTCAAGCCTGTGTCCGGCAGGACAAGTATCATGATTCTCGGCAACGGCGCCTTCCTCATGGACGACTCTTATAACGCGAATCCATCATCTGTCCGGGAAGCTTTGAAGACTCTGCAGGCACTGAAAGGATCGGGAGAAAGCATCACAGTTATGGGGGAAATGCTGGAATTGGGCGACTCTGTGGAGGCGCCTCATGAAGAAGTGGGAGAATGGATCGCATCCACCGGGACCGGGTATGCATATCTTATGGGCTCACATGCGGATGATATGGCCCGCGGCGCCCGGAAGAAAGGGTTGCCGG
>JBEKJA010000378.1:0-3381 GCA_050011475.1 Syntrophales bacterium | reverse complement strand
AATACTTTCATAATAAATAATTTACATCAACTCTTTAACCAGTCTTTAACCTTCTTTAACCTGAGTTGTTGCCTTACTTTCTTCCTGAATTCTTATTATTTATATTTCACCTTTGATTCCATATTTCTAACACAAAAGGATGGTCAAAAATTATATGTATTACAATATATTACACAGAAGCGGAATCACACATTAAGTCTTGCTGAAAAGGCAGGAAAGGTCTATATAGGGCAATAAAAGTTTGATGTTGATATAAATCTTTGGAAGGTCCGGTGTTTCTTTCTCCGAATCTTTCACGTGGGGTAAAGAGGAATTAAAATGAGTGGAATAAGGAAAGTATATTGCCCGGGATGCGGTAGAAGGTCAATTATTGAACTATCTTACCAGATTATTAACAATGATTGCTTGTGTGGAATGAATACATCATATAAGCACATGCCACATGGAGAAAGGCGTATTAAAGAGCGTAGGATGACAGTGATTGACTATAATTATATGCCACAAATAGATAAACGTACTAAAGATCGTAGGGTAACAGCAGTAGTTTGTATCTAACTCTAATTAATGATTTCCTAACCGATTGGTAGTGTCAAGAATCTTTCGCTTTTTCTTTGCAGTGCCCCTTCAGGTATTAGATTGCCTCTTCCAGTTCAAATTTCTGGTTCAATTCCTGTTCCCAAAGCAAATTCATGTTGAGATACCGTTTCGATCCCCATCGGGTACTAGCCACATGTCGCAGTCGGGCAGCGCACAGCATTAATAGTAATGTTCTGAATAAATACAGTTTTTTTCATTTCCTTTCCCTTTGAGGCTTGAAGTTCTTCTATTCTTATCTATAATACGATGTAATTCAAGGAATATTTGATAAAACCAATATGATGTTATTCCTTTCAATCAGTAATCTTAAAATCTGATGAATGTTTGCTAATGAACTTCTTCCCATACTTTCACTGTCTCTGACGTTTGTTTCACGCTATCTTGGTTATAATAAGATACAGTTCCTTCTTCACTTCCACCATACTTTACGAGATTCTCCCCCATAACATCAGTTACGAATACAGACAGAATGAATCCTATCATCATCAACGTGAAGAAACCCTTTCTTGATAACATATGTGTTGATCCTTTCATTCCGGAAAGAGGTTTAGTGGTAGACACCTACGGATAAGACTTTTCAGTATTTCCATAACTGAACCATGAACCATGTCATCCCATTCTGATGGGGTCGAAGATGAATCTAAAAAACTTTCATTTTTACCATAGAGGATAACAGAGAGAATATGGGATGTGTCTTTTTTACAATTTATTTCGATTAAATTTTTTCTGTAGGACAGTTTTTTACAATTATTAATTGATTTAAATTCTACATGTCTTTTTTACAGTCTTCTATGAATTTACTCCAATCTTCATTTTTTTATTGAATCTTGTTTCAGTCCATACTTTAACGGTTCCCGATTTTCGTTTTATACTATCTTTGTCATAGTACTGTGTGGTTCCATTTTTACTTTCACTAAATTTTTCAAGATTCTCACCCATGACATCAGTTACAAATACCGACAGAATCAATCCTATCGTCATCAATATACAGAAACGATTTCTTGATAACATCAGATCACCCCTTCAGAAGGTAATATCTTCAATGATAATTTTTGTTACCCCTCCTCGTATATTAACTGGAATTTGTTTTTCAGTTTCAATCTTTAATATTCCCCCCGGTTTTAGTGATACACATTGTTGAAACTTAAAATTGTATTCTTTCTCAGTTTTTCTTTCGTCATATGGTTCATAATCATATGAATTTTGTAATTTACTTCCTCGTTCGATATAATTAATCAAAGGTCTAAGTCTACCAATATCAACACCCATTCTTTTTCTATTTAGATAATCATTTTTAATAAAATCTGTTCCAGCACAATTTATAACTTCATCCATGAAATTTTTTTCCAAGCCTTTATTTGATATCAATACTAAAAATTTGAGATTACCAAACACTTTAAGGTCACTATTATTTCTAACAAAAATTTGGAATTTAGGAAGTTTATCGTTACAAATATTCCATTCGTGAAACTGTTGGTCGATTTTTACTTGTCCATCTTTTACAACTGTATTAATTATATAATCTTTAGTTTCTTTAAATGATAGATATCCAATTAATGCTAAAACAATGATTGATAATATAACGACAAGGGATCGAGAAAAACTCATTATTAATAATACCCCCTTTCATCTTAATGAAGTATTCCAAGTCGATAAAAACACAAAACCCACTCCTGATGTCAGAAGTGGGTTTCTATTATTCTCAGATCGTTCATATCAACACTCCCTCCAGTGTTAAAATGACCATATCTTTTTAAATTGGATAACCTAATTTTAATCATGAATCAAGACAAATACTTACAATTATCAAAGAAAGTGGTTCAATAAGTGCAGAATTACTACAAAATAATATGATATGAATAGCCTTGATCTGCTATTACCTATTAAGGATGTGTTAAAATGAAAAGTCCTAGTATCCTGATATTCTCAATTTCAAATATATAGGGTTAATGTGAAATCAAAGATAAAAGAATTCTATTTAGGGCAAAATAAAAGTTCATCTGACTTTGATGAAGATATCACCCTTGCAGATGTTTTAAAGATACTTAATAGAAATATAAATTTTAATGAACATACTGTTAGTGAACAAATTGAATTAATTTATGATAGATATGGAATTGCTGTCTCATATATTCAACTATTTGAGATATTGATAGTCAAAACCTTGCTGGTATTCAAGGTGATTCAAGATATAGAAATATCACCTGATGAGTTACAGGCATTATATAATAAATTATCATCAAGAACATTGGGAGTATTGATTAGAGAGCTAAAAAGTAATTATGTATTTACAGATGAGCAAGAGAAGGAACTTAATGACATTCTACAAAGGAGAAATTTCATAGTACATGAGTATTTTAAAGGTAAAGAACAAAGTAACTATATTCAGGCTGGAGAAGAAAGAGAAAAATTATTTAATGAAATAACAAAATTTATAAAAGACTTACTTCGTGTTTACGGTTGGTTGGATAAAATAACTGCAGTTGCACGGAAAAAATTTAAAGCTAACATTGAAAAAAACTAAAAGAACTTTTCATTTCAAAGAAGAAATTGCATTAAAATAAGCATACACTTAAGGAGTAATTTCACTGTTGAGAAGGTTGTCCAGTTAGAGATAGTCTAGTAAAATGCTTGAGTAGTGAAAAAGGTAAAGTTGAGTTCAACCTGAGGAAACTGAAAAATAAATCCACCCCCTTATTGTCTGAATAAAAATAACATGCTCTGGACATGGGCAGCAATTCTCGATTATAAGAGAGACCAGTCGGTTTGACATGCAGATTCAAC
>JBEKJA010000377.1:0-3388 GCA_050011475.1 Syntrophales bacterium | reverse complement strand
TTTGCCTGCTTTATAACCTGTGATATATAACTTTCCGTACACTTGAGTATTTTCGCAATGTCCTTCCGACTAACACCATCAGCCGTCATAGAAAGGATTTGTTGTTTTTTTATCGATTTTTTATCAAATATTTTCCATTCCAGCAGTCCGTCGATTGCTTTCTCGAGCTTTATACTAAAGGTTTTTACACTATTTCCGAGAATCTCTCGGCTCTTTGTAAATGTGACATCAAATCTTGCCCCTTCTTCTGGGCTGTAGCCATCTGGTTGTTTCAATACGATCGAAACATCGTTGTTATCTTCTCTGGCACTTGTCCCACGCTGATCTCCACGCTTTCCGGTATGATGTACCTGAATGACGGCAATTCCTTTTGCTCTCAAATCCAAAAGCCACTGATTGACAGGGTCCCAATCCTTTTTGACGTTTTCATCAAGTCCGGGGGTCAGACTGGATAGATTATCAATGATCAGCAGTTTATATTCCGGATGGTTAATGAGATATTTTGTTACACCATCCCTGCAGTTTTGATTTGTAAGGTTCGGTGCGGGTAACCGCCTGCTTCTCATGTTATCCACTGAAATCAATTTGAAGGCAGCTTCTGCTCTTGGACTATCCATATGCAAATTGATCAATCGTTCTTGCAACTCACGTTCCTTCATCTCGCCATCAATGTACAAGCACCCTATAGGTGTGCCATTCTTCCAATTCCCAAAGGACCAGTTTCTCGTAGCCGCTTTTGCGCTTGATAAGGCAAGCCAAGTTTTGCCTATACCAGGACGTGCGGAAATTAAGGCTAAATCACCCTGTTTGAGCCATGGATCGATGATGTACTGTTGTGGGGAAAGTGGTATTTGCATAAAATCAGCCACACTCATGACCGATTCTTCTATGACTTGGCTATAATCCGAGTTGTCTGAAGTGTTGCCTGTGGAAGAAATGGTACTTTTTCCATAACGCCTATAATCATCGCTAATATCGTATGATAATTCTTCTTCTGTGCGAGGAGGATTATTTTTTTGATTCCACTGTGATAATAATACGTGGACTTCGTTTTCGGTCAGCCCCTTTTGTCGATATCGCCTAGATAGTTTCATCGTTGAGTCGTGTCGTCTCCCTTTAGGAACACCTTGAAGAAGTTCAGTAAACCAATCGGATGAGGTCTGTACAGCCATGGTTTGTGCCGGACTGGGTGGATTTTGTAGGAAAT
The DNA here is from genome assembly GCA_050011475.1 of Syntrophales bacterium. Classification (GTDB taxonomy): domain Bacteria; phylum Desulfobacterota; class Syntrophia; order Syntrophales; family JBEKJA01; genus JBEKJA01. The sequence continues at coordinate 2,181 of JBEKJA010000377.1, read as the reverse complement.
CAAAATCATCGAGCTTATAAACACGGTCTTTATTTATTGATAATATTTTAACTAGGGGCTTGTGATTATACTTTTGGTTGTACGTCCCTGGTAATCTCAGGATATGGGCTGCATCGCAAGACCCCTGATCACCACCCAAGTGTAGTGCCAATCTCTTATTGATACTCACGATTTTCTGTCTATCACCGATCCCTACTGGCACTTCCAGAATCCAATATACATGGAAACCTCCGCCGGATTCCACGATGATGGATGGCTTCAAGGGGAAATCACCGATGCGTTTTTCGGCTACAGAACGATCAATATCTTTGAAATCAATGTCCGTCCATGCCGCAGGGATTTGTAAAATGTCTTCTGTCGTACCCTTTCCCTTTTGACGGGTAGCTATGCCAACGTATATACCTTTGTGACTTGACAATACAGGAATTGTAAGATTGTCGACAGGAATCCACTGACGCCCTCACGATTATTCACCAGACCATTACTCTAATGGTCCTACCCCATGGTCATATACTTTCTCTGATTTTTCAGTTCTAGACGATGGCATAGTAAATTTCTACACCGTGCAGACTTCTGAATATTATGTTCGGTTGGGACAAACGACCCTAAGTCTCACGACCGCACCAGTTCCGGAACCGGCCACATTAATCCTGTTTGGCCTCGGGCTGATCGGAGTGGCAGGAGTGAGGAGAAAGTTTAAGAACTAACCCGAGTCGATGAAGGCGGGTTTTATATGCCACAGTATTTACCGTGGTAGGGGCAGAGTTAGAAATGGCAGTATCCTCCCTGCCTGGACCTTGGGCGGGTTTCATCCATGGTTTTATGCCATGGGAAGGCAGAATCATTATGATCCTGCCTTTTTTATTTTATGAGATAACGATTACGGTATGAAAGGTTGTACGAACTTGCAGAGTGATAAGAACAACATTACAGGAAGAAGTATCGCTCAAGAAAACTAGATGAAACAACGGGTCCGTCTAAGGGCAGTAGGAAGCCAACCGAAAATGGAAGCCTTATCTTATCGCTTAGTCCTACAAAGTCTTAGAAGCAAAATTCCATAAAAGTAACAATTACTATTTGAAATCGTTAATAAAAAAATTTCCTCAATAACTACCTCACACATAGATATTTTATAAAAATAAAATCGTTGGATTGTTTTACAACGTTAGACATACTGTAACTGATCATAATCCTTATATAATCGTCAGAAAAAGTTAATTCTGCCTGTTGAAATTGTCGGGATTTTTTACAAAATTGTTTGTCCTGTTGTCCTTATAAAAAAATAAAGTTACTTAAAACAAACAGTTATGTAATTGGCATGTTATTTGCTTTAAATAAAGTAACTTTAAAGATAAACTGAAAAATCAGAACAAAAGAAATAATAAAATAATGAAGGGTGATAAAATGAAAAAGTTAATTGTGTGTTCGTCCATTCTTATGATTCTTTTCAGTTTAGTTTCGAATGTTTCAGCTACGTTGCTATCTTGGACCTATAGCAACCCTACTAGCGGAAATTTAAACGTAAAGATTTCAAACAGCAACAACGATAATGCATTGCCAACTACCTGGTATCCACTGAACATGCCCAATACTTTTACATATAAAAGTTCACTAGTTACCGCATTCGATATCGACATGTACGGCACCAGCGACGACTCTAGCTATAATATTGATATGTGGTGGAAGCTCCTAGGAGCTAATAGTAGTACAGCAAAAAGAATGGCTGCTTATAATGTTAAGAATAATACTGACTTTATACTCCGACTGAACTTCATAGGTTATGAACCAAAGCCCGATGAGCTCTATGTATCATACACTCATGGGGCAACTTGGATTGACACAAACGTTTCTATAGGTAACGTAACTTTAGCTAACTTCAATGGCCTTAAGGGTTTCGATATTGGGTATGCCTGTAGCTTTGTTTTAGAAAAAACAACCTTAAATATTAAACAACAACAATCTGTACCTGTACCCGAACCTACCACCATGCTTCTTCTTGGCCTTGGTCTGATCGGGGTTGCAGGAATCAGGAGGAAGTTTAGAAGTTAGATTTAATAGATTGTCGCTCAAATTCTGAGATAAACAAGAATTTATGGCGGCGTGGCTGATTGATAAAGGCAGTGGCCGGCAAAGTCATTTTTTCTGGTTAAATTCCAGACGCCGCCTCCATTAAAACAAAAG
>JBEKJA010000376.1:0-3397 GCA_050011475.1 Syntrophales bacterium | reverse complement strand
TGCATATGGAACTGGAACGAGAGATGATCCTTGCACAGGAAATGTTTGAAGAGGCTGTCGGGCTCATAAACAAATATAACGAAGCAAAAAGGCGAAGGATCGTATATATGGAGTTGGTTGTTGATCACTTGCGCAGGGAAATTGTAAGTTATCTCTGGAAAATATCCTGCCAGGGTCTTTCCGAGGTCCCCTCCAAGAGGCTCTTTGCTTACACGGCGATGGTGGATGATATAGAAAGAATTGCCGATCACGCCCAGAACATTGCCGATATGGCGAAGAATAAGTCTGAGAGAAATATTCTATTTACCGAGTCTGGAGAACAGGAGCTGGCGGATATCCATATCAAGGTAAGCCAGAATATCACAGATGCCTTGCAATTGATTGGAAAGTACGATATGTCTAGGGCTCGGACGATTCAGGCGCGTGAAGATGCTGTGGATGAGGCTGTGAAAAATGCCAGAGAACAGCATCTTATCCGGTTTCACAGGAGAATCTGCCAGGCTGAGGCAGGTCCGGTTTTTGTAGAAATACTCATCCAGCTTGAAAGGATATCAGACCATTGTGACAACATAGCTGAATATGTATTAGACCTTGGAAATGCTCCACCTTGAAACAGCCGGGCGGAAAGAATTCATATGACGACATCTTCCGCATTATTTAGAGAATCCAGCCAGCGTGCCAAATCATCCCACTGAGAATAGCGCCTTTCCAGCAGGTTTTCAATGTCCTTGAGTTCTTTCTGAAGCTGGCGAATTAAAGCGGGGTTCCTATAGGTTTCCACCTGGCAAAGTGTCAGTTCATTCTCTTTTTTCTTCTGCTCCATGGTTCCAATAGCCGATTCAATTTCCGCCAATTCCTTTTTCAGGCTACTCCGAATCCGATATATGCGGTTGCGCTCTTCCGCTTCAATTCTCCTTATTTCCTTCAAGTCGCGGACCGGGATTTTTGATGTTCCTTCGCTTACGGCTTGTGTTTTTAAAATATCGATTGTGCTGAAGGTCTGCTCACGCCTCTTCTCAATGAAGTAGGAGTAATTGCCTGGATAGTCCTGAATCATGCCGGCATGAAGTTCGATCACCCGTCCAACCAGCCTGTCTAGAAAGTCTCTGTCGTGTGAAACAATCACAACCGTTCCACGATAATGCAGCAGAGCATTTTGGAATATTTCTTTTGTCCGGATATCCAGATGATTGGTGGGCTCATCAAGGATCAGGAGATTGGAGGCGTCAAGGAGCAGTTTCAGAAGAGACAGTCGTGATTTCTCTCCTCCGGATAAGACCGAAATGGTTTTAAAGATTTCATCACCGGAAAACAAAAACGCTCCAAGAAGATTGCGCCTTTCACGATCGTCAAGACTTCCGCCGCAATGGAGAATCTCTTCCCATATGGTTCTGTCGTACTCAAGATTCCTCGCAGTTTCCTGTGAGAAGAACCCCATTTTTACTTCAAGCCCATAGTGTATCTTTCCTCCGGTTGGCTGCTCTTCCCTGCTGATAAGCCTGGTCAGTGTCGATTTTCCTGCACCGTTCATTCCCACAAGGGCTATTTTCTCGCCCCGTGTGATCGAAAAGTTCAGGTTTCGAAAAATAGTCTCTTCTCCGTAGCAATGGGTCAAATTCCTGGCTGAAAGGACTTCTTTCCCGCTTTTGGGAACTTCAGGAAACCTGATAACCACAGTCCTTGATGAAGATGAAATCTCCGGGATATCAATATGCTCAAGCAACCGGATGCGGCTTTGAACCTGCCGTGCCTTGGTGGCTTTGTAGCGGAATCGCTCGATGAATTCCCTCGTCTGGCCGATCCGGTCCTGCGTGCGAGCAGCTTTCCTCTCCAGTTCTTCGCTGCGGTGGGATTTTTCCTTCATATAGGAGGAATAGTTTCCCTTGTAGAAGTCAAACCGGTTTTTTTGTATTTCCACAATCTGCCTGACCAGCTTGTTGAGAAACATGCGGTCATGGGATACGGTCAGGAGCGTGCCCGAATAATCTTTCAACCAGGATTCCAGCCATTCCATACTTTCCGTGTCAAGATGATTGGTAGGCTCATCAAGAAGCATGATTTCAGGATCGGACAGAAGAATGGATGCCAGCATGATCCTCATCTTCCATCCTCCGGAAAATTCGCTGCAATTTCTGTCCGCATCGCATTCATTAAAGCCGAGGCCCTTGAGCACCTGTCTTGCCCTTGCCTCAAAAGCATATCCGTCCAGGACCTGGAACCTTGAGAGGGCATCTTCATAGGTTTTTACTGCGGACGAATGGATGGAAAATTGCCGCTCACAATCTGCCAATGTCTGCTCAATCTCATCCAGCCCCCTTGCATGCTTTAAAAAATCGATTAAGGGAATCGGCTTCAGTTCAGCCAGGTCCTGCGGCAGATAACCGATGGCGCTACGATACCGGGATGGAATTTCAATAGTTCCCTGATCGATTTCAACAAGGCCCAAAATGGCGCGGAAGAGGGTGGTCTTTCCGGTGCCATTATCACCGACGATACCAAAGCGGCCGTTTTCAGGAATGGTCCAGCTCACATTATCGAAGATCCTGCGGTCTCCGAAGCTTAAGCTGAGATTTTTAATAATGATCAAATCTTATCACCTTTATGTCATTGTGAGCGAAGAGCGGCAATCTTACCAAATTAAAAGCGTTCATAAGATCGCCACGGCGGCCTATGCGCCGCCTCGCAATGACGTCTTTGGCGTTAACTATGTTATTTTCAAAGTCCAAGGTATGCCGACCGGACGGCATTATTATTCAGGAGTTCGCCGGCGGTTCCCTCCAGAACGATGCTTCCATTTTCCATGACGAATCCCCTGTGCGCGGTGTGCAGCGCCATATGGGCATTTTGCTCGACCAGGAAAATAGTCGTGCCATTCTCCCGGTTGATCTTTTGGATGGTTTCGAAGATCAGATTTACCAAAATGGGGGCAAGACCCAGAGAAGGTTCATCCATTAAGAGCAATCGGGGGCGCGCCATGATGGCCCGCGAGATAGCCAGCATCTGCTGTTCGCCCCCACTCAGGGTACCACCTGACTGATTCCGCCTTTTTGCGAGAATTGGGAAGAGCTGAAATACATAATCCATATCCTGCCTGATGCCCCCCCGGTCCTTTCTGAGGAAAGCTCCCATATCTAGATTTTCCTGCACTGTCAATTGCGGAAAAATCCGGCGCCCTTCAGGAACCTGTGAGATGCCGAGAGCCGCGATGTCATGAGGATTCAGACGATGAATCGGCTTCTGGTGAAAAAGGATTTCACCGAAACGGGGTGGATGAATTCCACAAATCGACATGAGTGTGCTGGTCTTCCCCGCTCCGTTTGCACCGATCAGCGTGATGATTTCGCCTTCCCTAATGAAAAGGGATATCCCCTTGAGGGCTTCGATGTTTCCATAGTAT
>JBEKJA010000375.1:0-3398 GCA_050011475.1 Syntrophales bacterium | reverse complement strand
GATTGTTTTTTCTAATACTACCGATAATTTAATTACTGTAACAAAAATAATGAAGAACAAGAGTTTTGGAGAGACGGCTAAAATAAGTTATTCAGATGGACAAGAAGTCGTTAAACTTGTAACTAGTGATTTCTTAAAAAAAGTTTATTCTTAGGATGCTATAAGAAACCATGGAATATAACTTCCTGTAATCAAGCATCCCGCACTTTGACAGTGATATACCATTTCAGACGAAAATCACCAGGGCAGAAGAATAAGGGTGCCCTTGCAAACTGCACCAAAATTCTTTTTGCTTTTCCTCCCCGCTGGGGATCACTATGGCGGCTGATGCGCCGCAATGACCCGAAAAAGACTTTTTATAAGGGCGGCAGGGTGTAGCCGGATGCCAGTTCCCTATAGCTGCGCACTTCCTTCTCCGCCCAGGCTTCGTTCTTCCCCAATTCCTCACTCAGAATTTCAGCTACTCGAGGGGCCGTCTCCATGCTTGCGCGCGCATTGAGGATGAGGGCTCGGGTTCTGCGGGCAAGCACATCTTCCAGGTTTCGGGCCATCTCTTCACGAGCGGCAAATCTCACCTGCGCTTCCACGTAGGGCAAGTCAGGATGCAGCAATACTTTACTTCCCGGCAGTTCGGCAATGATCGCTGCATCGCTTCCATACATGCGCATGATGCCTTCCCATTCAGCACCGGTGCCATGCAAAAGTAGATTTTTGGTCTTGCATGGAATATTTCTGAAGCCTGCCACTTCTATGGCTCTATCCATGACATCCTGTCCCATCTTCCGATAGGTAGTCCACTTGCCCCCGGTAATAGTGAGGAGTCCTGAATCGGAAATCCGAATAACATGATCCCTGGAAAGCGCCGATGTCGACATAACGCCCTCCGCCTTGAAGAGGGGCCGTAAACCCGCATAAACACTCCGGACATCATCCCTGGTTGGAGCTTTGGCCAGGTATCGTTTTGCCGTGTTCAGGATGAATTCGATTTCATCGTTCAAGGCTCTCGGCTCAGCGGGTGACCATGGCACCGGTGTATCTGTGGTGCCGAAGATTACCTTCCCATGCCAGGGCACACCAAACAAGACACGTCCATCATCCGTTTTTGGAATCATCAAGGCATGGACGCCCGGTACGAATTCCGCATCCATTACAATATGCACGCCCTGGCTGATGGAGAGCATCGGAGATATCGTTACGTCATCCATGCGCCGGATATCATCCACCCACACACCTGTAGCATTGATGACCGCCCTGGCCCGAATGTGATATTCAGTATCGTTTTCTTTATCGTGAGCTATCACCCCCTGGACATGCCCCCCGCGTTTTATCAGGCCGGTTACCGGACAGTAGTTGATCCCTATACCGCCAAGATCCTGCATGGTGCGAAGGAGTGTTACCGCCATGCGTGCATCATCAAACTGGCAGTCATAATAGCAGATACCTCCTATCAGACGGTGCGGCTCCAGTGTCGGCAATGCTTCCAGCATGCGGCGCTTTCTGAAGAATTGGGTACTGTGCAGCCCGAGCTTGCCAGCCATGACGTCGTATACTTTGAGGCCGGCTCCATAGTAAGGGGCAGCCCACCAATCATAAGCGGGAACCACGAAGGCCAGATCCTTCACGAGATGAGGCGCATTGTGCTTGAGAAGGCCGCGCTCTCTCAGTGCCTCCTGAACCATATGGATATCTCCCTGGGCCAGGTAGCGCACACCGCCGTGCACAAGCTTGGTGGTCCGGGATGAGGTTCCCTTGGCAAAATCGAACGCCTCCAGCAGAACCGTCCGGAAGCCCCTGACTGCAGCGTCCACGGCAGCACCCAACCCAGTGGCTCCACCGCCGATGACCACAACATCCCAGGGTTCCTTCTCTTGAATCGCCGCGATGGCGTCACTGCGAAGGATCATAGGTTTCATCACACCTCCACCCAATCTTTCGCTCTTGAAACAGCCTTGTGCCACATGGCCAGGAGAGCTTCCCTCTGGTCTGCATTCATGTCAGGTTCAAAGAAATGCTCCAATTGCCAATGCTGCGTAATCTCATCCGGCTGTTTCCAGTAGCCTACAGCCAATCCGGCAAGGAACGCGGCTCCCAGTGCCGTCGTCTCGGTTACTTTTGGACGGGCTACAGGAACTCCCATAATATCCGCCTGAAACTGCATAAGGAGGTTGTTGTTCGACGCGCCTCCATCCACACGCAATTCCTTGATCTTCACACCGGAATCATCCTGCATGGCACTGAATACATCAGATGTTTGATATGCAATGGATTCCAGGGCTGCCCTGGCGATATGCCCCCTGTTCGTACCCCGCGTCATCCCCATGAAAGTGCCCCTTGCGTACGCATCCCAATAGGGCGCCCCCAAACCTACAAAAGCAGGAACATGATAGACACCGCCATTATCCGGGACACTGCGGGCCAGAGCCTCCACATCGGCGGAACTCGCGATAATGCCAAGTCCATCCCGAAGCCATTGTACAACCGCTCCCCCCATAAATACGCTGCCTTCGAGGGCGTAAACGGTCTTCCCTCTCAACTGCCATGCAATGGTTGTCAGAAGCTTGTTCCGCGAAACAACGTGCTCTTCACCTGTATTCAGGAGCATAAAGCAGCCGGTGCCATATGTGTTCTTGGCCATACCCCGGTCTAGACAGGCCTGGCCGAACATTGCCGCCTGCTGATCGCCGGCAATGCCCGCAATGGGAATTTCACTTCCGAAGAAAAAGCCCTCCGTCAGGCCATACACTTCACTGGAGCTGCGGACTTCCGGCAGGAGTGCACGCGGCACTCCGAAAATTTCCAACAGCTCATTATCCCACTGAAGCGTATGAATATTAAAAAGAAGCGTTCTTGACGCATTACTCGGATCGGTAACATGAACACGGCCGCCGGTTAGTTTCCAGATGAGCCAGGTATCGATCGTTCCGAATGCAAGCTCACCCTTTTCCGCTCTTGCGCGGACGCCGGGTATATTGTCCAGAAGCCACTTCAGCTTGGTACCCGAGAAATAGGCGTCCAACACCAGTCCTGTTTTCTGCTGACAGATCCTGTCAAGTCCGCGCGCTGTAATTTCATCACATATTCCGGCGGTTCGCCGGTCCTGCCAGACGATCGCATTGGCGACAGGCAAACCGCTGTCACGATCCCATAGCACGGTTGTTTCACGCTGGTTTGTAATTCCGATGGCGGTTACATCCGTTGAAGAAATACCGACTGAAGCCATTGCCTGGCTTGTCACGCCGACCTGGGTTGCCCAGATTTCCTGGGGATCGTGCTCCACCCAGCCAGGCTTTGGAAAGATTTGCCGAAACTCCTTCTGCGCAATGCTGCAGATGTTTCCTGACCGGTCAAACAGAATAGCACGTGAGCTGGTGGTTCCTTGATCGAGTGCGAGAATGTAG
>JBEKJA010000374.1:0-3399 GCA_050011475.1 Syntrophales bacterium | reverse complement strand
CATGATCACCCTGGCAAGCATCATGGCAGATAAGAGAAAATTCCCCGTACTTCTGCCTAAGGTTCATGTGACACTCGAAGATGCAGTGCTTGTTTATCATCCATTTATGAAAGTTCGAAATGAACTGATTCACCCCGTCATGAAAGTGTCCATGGACCCCAGCGCTCTGAAGTACGGCGTGGAGCTGTAACAGACATCCCGAACCTGTATACTTTGTCATCCTGAACTTGATTCAGGATCTAATTTTTTCGCAGCCATCACGAGCGAAGCGTGGCAATCTTAAAAACTGAAAAAACATTTATAAGATTGCCACGGCGGCTTGTGAGCCGCATTGTAATGACCTTTTCATCAGTAAAAGTTTTTGCCGAATAGTTTGATGCTGAGCCCTGTCAGGTCCGCCCATTTCATGGGACCGCCCTTGTCCGGAGGGAATCCGGTGCCCCATATCATACCCACGTCGATCATTCGCACATCATCAACAATCTTCCGGTCCAGTAAATCCTTGCCCACCTTCACCATGGCCTCCAGCAAACCATTCTGAATTTGCTCTTCGGTCAGTATATTTTGCGGCTTCTTTGCAATCAACGGCAAAACTTCCGGATCTACACTGCCGTCTTTCAGAAAAAAGCCTTTTCCTGATTTCTTCAGACCGAGACGGCCCGCTTCCACTACATTTTTCAAAGTCTCCTGTTTTACACCCATGCCGGTAAAGGCTTTATAGGGTACATCGATACCTACTTCATCGAGCAGGCGGATCGGCCCAACCGGCATGCCAAACTTCGTCATGGCGCCGTCCACTTTTCCTATGGGATTGCCTTCCTCAATATATTGCAGTGATGTCGAGAGGTTCGGGAAGAGCATCGCATTAACAACAAATCCCGGGTTATCTCTGCAAACGATGGGACGCTTCCGTATCAGGGCAGAGAAATTTAGAAGATTATCGATTGTTTCCTGTGATGTCTGTTCTCCCCGAATGACCTCAACCAATTGCATAAGCCAGACCGGTGAGAAGAAATGCAAACCGCCGAAGCGCTCCGGTTTCAAGACATATTTAGCCATGGACGTAATGGGAATGGACGAGGTGTTGCTTGCCAGGACACAGTCTTCCTTGACCACTTTGCATAGCTCACCATACACTGCGCTTTTGACACTGATTTCTTCGAAGACGGCTTCGATTACAATATCAACTTCCTTAAATGCATCCGTGTATTCCGATGTCACACTAAGCCGTGACATAAGGCTGTCCACAGGCTCCTTCAGCCGTTTCTTTTCCGCCATGCCATTGAGGATCTTCTTCAGGAACGCTTTCCCCGGCTCAAGAGCTTCCGGGATATCCTTGACGATTACGGGGATCTGAGTATTTCTCAGGATATCAATGGCAATGCCTCGTCCCATGGTCCCGAAACCGAGGATGGCCGCCTTGTTGGTGGGCCTGGGTATAAATCCCCTGCTCATCATCAATTTGGGCTTGTCCGTCATGGTCTTGATAAAGAAAGTATTGATGCCGCCCTTGGCTTCCTTGGACATGACTACTTCCAGGAAGTTTGCCTTTTCTATCTCCAGACCTTTCTCCAGAGATACTTTGAGGCCATCCCTCATGGTAGCCAGAGCCAGCATGGGTCCGGGAATCTCTCTCCCCCGCGTGGCCTTGAGAATGCCTGCTTTAGCCATTTCCGCAATGTCATCAATTTGTGAAAAATCATGAGTGGGACGCTTCAATTCCGCCTTGTCGTCAATCATTAACTGAAGGAACGTTTTTGCCTCTTTCAGCAAATCGGCTTCAGGAGGAACTAGGCGGTCAATGATTCCCTTCTCTAATGCCCTGGCGGCAGGAAGCATGGTCCCTTTCAGAATCAACTCGATGGCCCCGTAACCTATCAGACGTGGAAGCCGTTGCGTACCACCCCCACCGGGATATAATCCCACATTACATTCAGGCAGACCGATGATGGTGTTTTTCCCCTCTCTCGCCATGCGTGCCGTACAGGCGAGCGTGAACTCGAGGCCACCGCCGAGGCAATGACCATGGATGGCGGCAAGTGAAGGATAAGGCAATGCGCTGAGCCGGTTTAAACAGCCATGGAATGTATCCAGAATTTCCTTCGCCTCATTCCGATTCCCGATCTCAGCAATGACCTTGAGATTGGCCCCGGAAAGAAAGTTTTCCGGCTTGCCGGAAATGAAGATGACGCCTTTGAGGCCGGCTGCTTTTCCCAGCTCCCCCATCAGATCTATAAAATCCGCATAAGCTTCATTAGTCCAGGTATTCATGGTGTCACCAATGACATTGAACGTCACGACACCGATTCCATCTTCGATCCGCAGATTAAATATCTTGGACATTTTCAACCTCCTTGTGTTTACTCCCGGTAATCACAGACCGTCAGTACCGATAATTGCGTTGCTTACTTTGCCGCCATCCTGAGCGCGCCGTCCAGACGGATACATTCTCCATTTAAAATTGGGTTCTCGATGATATGCTCCGCCAATTTTGCATACTCAATAGGATTGCCGAGGCGTTGCGGAAACGGTACCGTTTTTGCCAGGAATTCCTTAATCTGGGGGGGCAGCATGGCAAGCATGGGTGTATCAAAAAGACCGGGAGCGATAGTCATCACACGGACGCCGTAATCAGCACATTCTCGCGCAAGGGGGAGCGTCATGCCGACAACACCAGCCTTTGAGGCACTGTAAGCAATTTGCCCGATCTGGCCGTCAAAAGCAGCAATAGATGCTGTGTTGATCACCACTCCGCGTTCCCCATCCGCATTGGGAACATTTTTTACCATCTGTTCAACCGCAAGCCTTGTTACATTGAGTGTTCCGACAAGATTTATCTGGATAACCCGGTTAAAGGCAGCCAGTGGCAATGGACCGCGCTTTGACAGAATTTTACCGGGATCGCCGACTCCTGCACAATTAAGAACCACGCTAATCCCGCCAAAGGCTTCCATGGTCTTGTTCACTGCCGCCACGGTTTGATCTTCGTTTGTGATGTCCACATTGACGAAAATTGCGCCGGAGCCAAGCTCAGCGGCCAATTTTTCTCCCCTTTCCACTGCCATATCGAATATGGCAACCCTTGCACCTTTGCCGGATAGAAGGCGCACACAGGCCTCTCCCAGTCCCGAGGCGCCGCCAGTTACTACTGCCATACATCCTCTAACGTCCATAGGTACTGCTTCCTCCTTTTTTCTATTGTATTATTCATTCGGCGCAGGATTAACAGGCAGTACGAAACAAAATTTGCTGCCTTTGACTCCTCCTTCGCTTTCCACCCATATGGTACCCCCATGAAGCTCTACCAGCCGCTGCGTTAAAGGTAATCCCAAACCTGTTCCCGGAGTTTTATCCACTAAACCACCCTGACCCTGATAACCTGAGAGAGTTAGTTTCATT
>JBEKJA010000373.1:0-3399 GCA_050011475.1 Syntrophales bacterium | reverse complement strand
CGAGTACCTTCCAGGATCAAATCCATTTACAGCCCCAGATCCTCCGGTTTTTTGCCGACATCGGGGAAGAACAATGGGGAGCCGAATTTCTCCACCCCAAACTTACCGATGATGCCTTTAACTTCCTTTGAAACCAGGAAATCGGAAAATGCCTTGGCGCCCTCAATATTGATCTTGGAGAACTTTGCCGGATTGACTTCGATGACATGGTAGATATTCAACAGAATCGGATCTCCCTGCATGAGGATATCAAGGCCGAGATTTTTCTTCATAGCCAGGTATGTTCCACGATCTGCCAGTGTATATGCCTTCTTTTCCGCTGCGACGTTAAGGGTCTGTCCCATGCCAAGGCCTGTTTGCTTATACCATATCCGGCCTTCTGCATTGATGCCGGCAGATTTCCAGACCGCTTTTTCCTTGGAGTGGGTTCCCGAATTATCACCCCGGGACATGAACAGGGACTGGGATGCGGCAATCTGCCTGAAGGCCGCAACTGCGGATTTGGCCCCTTTCAAAGCGGCCGGATCAGCCGGGGGCCCAACGATAATAAAATCGTTATGCATGAGAAGCCTGCGATTTACACCGTTTCCTTCAGCCATGAATTTATTCTCGGCATCCGGTGAGTGTATGAGCAGCACGTCCGCTTCACCCTTGGATCCCATGGCCATGGCCTGACCTGAACCCACAGCGATGGTCTTCACAAAATATCCCGTCTTTTTCTCAAAGATGGGAATCAGGACATCAAGCAGTCCGGAATCCTGCGTACTGGTCGTCGTAGCCAGGATGAGATTTTTCTGCACAGGCGCGTCCTTGGCCGCCAGGGCTGGAATAAGCCTTACAGTCAGGCAGAGAATAGCGATCATTCCTGCAGTGGAAAAAACCTTCTTCAGCATTCTCATGGTTGTTCCTCCAATCGTCAATATTTTGTATTTCAGCTTATAGACGGTTCACGGACCGGCTCTTCTTCCATGCATCGGAATTCGGGAAAAACAAGGGGAATCCATATTTATCCCTGCCGAAATCGGCAATGATCTTCTGACCCTTATCCGGTGCTGTAAGCCATCGGGCAAACGTCATGGCATCCCAATGATTGACGCCGGTAAATTTCTTCCGGTTCACCGGAATCAAGGATATGAAATTGAGAAGAGCTTCATCCCCCTCCACAAGAATGGTCAGATTGATCCTATTTTTTAAGGCAAGGTATGTCGCCCGGTCCATAACTGTATAAGCCCCTTTCTGGTCTGTAAATTCAAGGGTGGGTACATTGCCTAGGCTGCCCTTCTCATAAACAACATACCAGGATCCTGCAGGTTTGATTCCTGCAATGGCCCAAAGATCCTTTTCCGCAATGTGGGTACCTGAATTGTCGCCCCGACTGATAAATATGGCCCCTTTGCCGGAAATCCGCTGCATGGCATCGGCAGCGGATTTGATTCCCTTTATTTCCGCTGGATCTTCCACAGGACCGACTATGACAAAATCATTATACATCAGCGGAATCCGTTCTGTTCCGAATCCATCTTTGACGAATTTTTCCTCCAGGGACTTTGCATGAACCAGAACGAGGTCAATCTGCCCGCTCTTCGCAAGATCAAGGGCCGCGCCTGTACCTGCCCCGACATGCCTTACTCTGATCCCCGAATCCTTTTCAAACTGATCCTCCAGGACACCGACGATTCCCGAGTCGATCGGCCCGATAGTGCTTGCCATGAGGACAAATCCCTCACCGGCAGAAGACACACAAGGGAGAAGCGCAATGATAAGTAATGCAAAGATAGTGATATACATCTTCCTCATAAAATGATCTCCTTCCGAAATTTTTCAGTCACTGATGAATGTATGTTTTGTCAGGTGGCGGTATGAAGTATCCGGCCTGCGCCTTGTCTCCTATTGCTAATGTCTTAATGGAACACTATGGCAACTTCAAGAAAAAAATAACTTAAAGTAATAAAATAACAACTTATTATCATGAAATATTACTCCGTGGAATTTTGCGACTTCAGGTGATTTTATCCTTGACTAAAACGTGTATTGTTGTATAAACGCCACGGTTTAGGTACGCGGATCGGGTATCATTTAACTTCGGAGTGCAATAACAGCTTATGGAACCTCCTGGTTGTAGAGGGAGATTGATTAACCGGTCGTGGTTCCCGGTAACAGAAAAAACGCCTTATCCCGGAAATAAGTCTTTCCCTGCCTGTTGACCTTGCCTGAGGCGATTTCCGGGTAACATGTCAAACCGGAAACCGCTACCAGAAACACCTTCCATCTATTTCATTCATAGACGAACCGAGCCGTTGGTACGTTCGTTCGACCGGAGAGGTCCTTTTTAGAACGGTCTGGAGGCCCCTGGTGTACTGGGTCAGCAAAAGCATCCATATCCTGAACCGCCTAAGGCGGCAGTCTATCATATTCCTGTCCGTGCTCGGTCCGGGCATCATCGTCATGGTTGCTGATAATGATGCCGGTGGAATATCCACTTACGCCGTCACCGGTTCAAAATATGGATTCTCACTACTGTGGATTTTCATCATCCTTCTTCCCATGGCCTATTTTGTCCAGGAAATGACCGTGAGGTTAGGCGCTGTGACAAAACGTGGTCATGCAGAGGCGATCTTTGATGGATTCGGCCCCTTCTGGGGCTGGTTTTCACTGATCGATCTGGCGATTACAAACTGGCTGACCCTTGTAACGGAGTATATTGGTATGACGGCAGCGATGAGTCTCTTCGGGATACCGCCATGGATCACTTTCATCGCTGTAACAATGATACTATTTGCCATCGTGCTTTCCGGCCAGTATTGGACTTTTGAAAAAATAACCCTGTTCTTCTGCCTCTTCAATCTCGTTTATATCCCTGCTGCATTTTGGGGCATGGATACACCGACAGCTCCCGGGTGGGACGCAGCATTGCGTGGATTTTATAATCCTGACATAGGCGGCCTCAACATGGCCTTGATTTTCATTATCCTGGCCAATATCGGGACGACGATTGCGCCATGGATGCTTTTTTTTCAGCAGAGCGCTGTGGTCGACAAGGGCCTTGATATCCATGACATCAAATTCGGCAAACTGGAAACGTTTGTTGGATCGGTTTCAACCTGTGTCGTGGCTGTCTTTATCATCATCGCAACGGCAGCGGTTTTTTATTACCATAAACCACCTATCCTTATTGAGGATGCCAAACAGACAGCCGAGGCGATTGTTCCGCTCCTGCCCGTCAGCCAGGGAGTCCTGGCAAGAAAACTTTTTGCCATCGGACTTTTCGATGCGGGATTTCTGGGTGCCCTGTGCATCTCATTATCAACATCATGGGCTGTTGGAGAAGTCTTTGGCTGGGCACATTCCCTCAACGAGAAAGTCAAGGAAGCGCCCTGGTTTTATATAATTTATCTCCTC
>JBEKJA010000372.1:0-3402 GCA_050011475.1 Syntrophales bacterium | reverse complement strand
TATAAGAAAGCGGAAGTTTTTGCCGCTGCCGTACCGCGCACACTGGTGAGGGACAGGATTGCGATGCTTGCACGCCATGTGCAGGAAGTAGCCGCCCTCGACATTGAAACAGCTTCGATCGCAGCTGCGGTCGCCGTGTGGTGGCCATCTTCCACTCCCGGACTCATTCTGGATATAGAGGAGCGTGATGCAGTTGCCGTCTGGTTTTCTGCGAAAAAAATTCTCCAGGTCCGCCGGTTTCCTTTCGGAATGGAAGAGCAGGACGATGATTCCGGCCGTCTTGTAGCCAATTTGCAGCGGACATTCGAATACCTCCACTGGCAAGGGGCTGTGGTAGAGGGCCCGGATAAGATTTACCTGACCGGACATGGTGCTGTAAATGGAAGCATGCAGGCGCACCTTTCACAGTCATTGAACGTGCCTGTCGAGTTTCTGGACCTTGGTGCCCTGGCAGGGATACAATATGAAGATGACATCAGAGCGGGATGGAATGCAATGCATATGGATCGTGCATTGGCACTCGCCTTGCGCCCACCGGCAGTGGGATTCAACTTCAAGCGCCGGGAACTCGAAGAAAAAGTGGATTTCAAACTTCGCATAAGCCGGATGCGGTCTGCCGCAATATTCGCCGGCTTGATTCTGGTGCTCGGAGGCATCAACATGTGGCTGGATTATCGATATGATGAACTCCGTCTGAAATCTTTGAAGGATCAGGTCAAAACCGTTTTCGGAATATACGCTCCGGAAGTTACGAGAATAGTAGATCCCGTTCAGCAAATGCGGACCAGGATTGCAGAAGCGAAGCGGATCTCACTCGGCACAGGTGCGGATGTATCACGTACAACGGCCCTGGATGCGCTTCGTGAGATCAGCATCCTGGCCCCTCCGGCTTCCGATTTTCTAATTTTATCAATTGATTATGGAGATGGGACCATCGTTATTAGGGGTGAAGCTGCAAACTTCGATGCGGTGGAGACGATCAAGGGTGAGTTGGTAAAATCCAAAATTTTCAAATCCGTTGCGGTGGGAGGCTCGAATGCTTCCAAAGAAGGCGGCCGGGTTACATTCAGCCTGAGGATTGTTTCAAGATGAAGAGGCTTTGGAACACTCTTACATCCAGTCAGAAAGTATATGTTGCCATGGGCGCCATTTTCATCGCAGGGTTACTGATATTTCAATTTGTCATTATCCCCATGATGGAGGCGAGAAACAGATTGCTCAGGGCGATTACTTCACAGGAGAAAATTCTTGTGGAGTTGTCTACACTTGGTCCGGAATATGGACAGATAAAGCAGCGCTCAGAGGACATTCAGCATATGATAGGGCGGCGTGCGCCGAACTTCAGTCTTTTCTCTTACCTGGAACAGAAAGCAGGGGAAGCAAATGTAAAATCCAACATCCGGTATATGAATCCAGCCAGGTTATCCGCAACAGGCAATTTTGAAGAGGATTCCGTCGATATGAAGCTGGAAAAAATTACCCTGAGGCAAATGATACAGTTCCTTCATCTTGTTGAATCCCGTCAGGATTTCATATGGATTCCCAAGTTTAATGCAGAAAAGATGAAGGAAAACCCCGAGTATCTGAGTGCCCAGATCCAAGTGGTCACGTACATGCCGGTCAGGCCCGGAGTGCGATGATATGAAAATCAAGTTCAAGAAAAGTGTGATCGGATACATTCTCTTCGGCATGGTTGTACTGTTCGTCATGATGTACATCCGGTTTCCAGGAGATGCAGTGGGGCGGTATATCATGGGCCGATTCGCAGAGGCGAACCAGGATCTCATATTGACTGTCGGAAAAGTCGGCATGGGTTTCCCGCCTGGTCTTAGGCTCGAAAATGTGGCAATTATTCATCGCGATGGTGGTGAAGCGGGTCTGAAAGCTGATGTTTTCAAGGTACGCCCATCATTGCCCAACCTGCTGCGGGGCCGCCTTGTATGGCTCTGGCATGCAGATCTCTATAGCGGAAGGATATCGGGGGAAGCCGCTTTTCAGAATCTAGCAACCAGCAAGGGTTACTTGAATCTTGAATGCAATGCAGATGGCATTCAAGTGGAGCGGTGGGGTGATTTAAAAAATAGTTTGCAGCGTGCGATTACCGGCAAACTCAGGGCTTCGATCGTCTACAAAGGGGAATGGGGGGCGCTGTCCAATGGAAGCGGGAATCTGGATCTGACGCTGCTCAATGGCACTTACCCTCTGGGGGAGTCTTTTTTCGGTTTTGACAGGCTGGACTTTTCCAGGACGGAAGGTCAAATGAGCCTGAAGTCAGGAGTATTAAAAATTAATCGTTTGAGGCTCATCGCCGACAAGGTGCAATGCTCCTTGAAAGGAGACGTTTATCTGAACAGCCTCAATCTTAAACAGAGCCGGATCGACCTCAACTGTGAAATGGAACTCCCCGGGCAGGGCGGCAAACGAATTATTCTTGGCCTGAGCGGAACTCTGGGAAGTCCTGTGATGAAGTTTTTATAAGCGGATTGCACTTTATGATTCGTAATTTTCGCATAGCGGATCTTCTCCCGGGGATCATGGATAGCCTGAGATCAAGGGTTTTGATCGTCCTGACGGCAATAACCATCCTGATATATGGGGGGGTAGGCCTGTTTTATAAGGTCTTGAGTCTGGCATTGATCCACCCCGCAGCGCAAGGCATGGCATCGTTCCGTCCCGCCCAGGCTGCCCCGTTGAATCCGGAAGGTTTTAACGCATATCAGGTGATCCTCGACCGGAATCTGTTCAGGTCGACGGATAGAGCAGTTGCCGGACCTGGCGGCTTAAAGTCAGGAATGGTCGGAGGAGCGACCGAAGCGATGGGTGTACTTGAGTTGAGGGGTACGGTGGCAGGTGAAAACAAATATGCTTTCGCTATCATTGAAGATAAGGACAAGAAGAAGCAGACACTCTATCGAATAGGCGATCGCGTCGGTATGGCCAGTCTTACCCGAATCCGGCGGACATCCATTGTGCTGAGGGACGGCGGTCAGGATATTATCCTGAAAATACCCGAGACTATAGAGACATCCATAATGCCTGCCTCCGGCAGCGGTGCAGCACCGGGACAGGCAACACTTGGCACAATCAATGTGAACCGGAATGAGATTACATCCAACCTTAAGGATATGGGAACGATGCTTACACAGGCACAGATTCGTCCTTTTTTCAATCAGGGCGTTGCAGATGGATTCCAGTTAAGCAGTATCCGTCCGGGCAGTATATATCAGAAGATTGGTTTACAGGAAGGGGACATTTTACAAGGTATCAATGATCGCAAAATTCAGACCGCCGATGATATGATTGAGCTCTATAATGTTTTGAGATCGGCGAATCGAATGGCCCTGAAAATAAAGCGGCAGAATAATCCACAGACGATTCAGTATACCTTCAACTAGGTTTAGG
>JBEKJA010000371.1:0-3420 GCA_050011475.1 Syntrophales bacterium | reverse complement strand
CTCCTTAATCCGCTCCAGGGCTTGCCTCTTTATTCCGGGCCTGCTCAGGCGCGAATACGTACCTGCGCAGGAGCCTGCGTTCCCGTTCACTGTAACAGTAATAGAAAGCCCCATTCTCGCCGACCACGGCATCAACGGGCCATATCCTTGCGATATGGTCACACCAGCCGGCAGGCCTTCCGGTTATGGGGACCAGGATGCAGCCCTTGTTGTGGAGGTCCCATAGGGCGGAAAAGGCCGCGGCTATGATCCTGCCGTGGAGGGTGAAGGTATCGTCGATGTCAAAAAGGACACCGCGTACCCCGGCGATTTCCTGTCCTGTCATCTCTTGTATGGGCTTCACGTCACGGATCCTTTCATCGCCAGCCTCCTGCAGATCACGGGATGCAGCAGGTGTCGACTTGTACGTCTTCAAATGGTTTTGGACAAATTGGATCAAAAACTAAGAGAGGGTTTCAAGACCTATATAGGCCTTTCCTGCTTTTTCAGCAAGCCTCAAAGTGCGATTCTGCTTCCTTCGTAAATACAGCGTCTAACGTGTGATGTCTGATCGTCTATTTGTGTTTGAAATATAGAATAAAAAGCCGAATATAAAATAACAAGATTGTAGGAAGCAGTCTTTGCCATTCATTGCTTTGTTAAGCCCCCCCTTTATTCTTTTCTTGCAATATATTATAAAGTATAAATGATCGTTAAATATTGGTCATTTACATAAATGAAATAATTTGATTTTTATATTACGTTATAGTAAACAATAAGGCAGTTTTATACGTATTCTAGTTAACAATGGCAAAACTTACGAAAAGAGAGGGCAAATCATGAAAAAACAACTGCTGAAGAAGAAACCCAGGTGGAAAAAAGTGATTGGTTATCTCAGGGTGAGCACTGGGAACCAAGACCTCGAAAAGAACAAAGCCGACATCCTGCTGTATGCAAACAAAAACAAGCTCGGCAATGTGGACTTTGTTGAGGAAGTGGTCTCAGGCAAGGTTTCGTGGAAGAACAGGAAGATCACAGAGGTCATCGATTCACTCGATAAGGATGACTGGCTAATCGTAGCAGAACTGAGCAGGTTTGGACGCTCTATGCTGGAAGTCGTCGAGATTATCAGTGAGCTAAAAAGGAAAGAAGTCAACATTCATGCAATCAAAAACAACTGGACCCTTAATGGCAGCATCGAGAGCAAGATCCTACTTATGGCGTTCTCCATGGCAAGCGAGATTGAGCGTGATCTATTGAGCGCAAGAACAAAAGAAGCCCTGAGGGTCAGGAAAGCATCTGGAGTCAAGCTGGGAAGACCTAAAGGACCTGGCAAGAGCAAGCTCGATGAACACAAGGACGAGATTATTGCATTACTAAGGGACGGGGTACCAAAGAAAAGGGTAGCAAAGAAATACAGCACGTCTATCGTCAATCTGTATAACTGGATATCAAAGCATCGGCTGGATGTCAGGGTAAGGGATTAGGAGGTAGAATCATGAGTTTAAAGAAAAGTCATCAAGAACCTCGATGCATTAATTAACCGTATATGTGAAGACATCAAGGAGAAGAAGATCGATCCGTATATGGACGGAGACCCAACTTTCCACAGTGGGATCGCTGCACAACATCAAAAGAGTATGAAAGAGATCGCCCGGTAGCCCTCCTCGATCTATCTCGGGAAAGGAATTATAGAGTCTTGACATATATCGCTCCCCAGAGTACTTAAATAACAAAATGAAAAGGTCGACATAAATATGATGCTATATACGACTGGATATGAAGGAATAGACATTGATCGTTTCATAAAAATGCTTAAATGTTTCAAGATTTCTACTGTTGTGGATGTAAGGAAATTAGCCTTAAGTAGAAAGAAAGATTTTTGCAAAAATGCCCTCTCTTCAAAGCTTATGAGTTGTAATATCGAATATCTAAATCTCAATAACCTTGGGACACCCGAACATTTAAGAGCCGAGTTAAATAGAACCAGAAATTATGTAACATTTTTCCGGGAATACAAAAAATACATGAAAAAGAATCCCGATGAATTGAAAACTATTAAGACACTTATCGATAAGGGTAATAATGTAGTTCTTTTATGTTTAGAAAAAGATGATGAGAAGTGTCATAGAAAGATCATTGCTGAAGAGATAAAAAAAATGGACGGCAATGGTCTGGAAATAATTGCACTTCGTTATTAAAAAGATAATGTCAATTGTGATTGTTTAGGAGGTGAAAAAAAGCCAATAATACAAAAGGTCTGTCTCCTGCTGACCATATTACCCATTAATAAATGAATATCCCTATTTCCCCCACAGATTTCTTTCAAGACTTTATGCCTAATTTTATCTTTCCAATTTTGTTGTGTTCTTATTTTTCGGTATAGTTCTGATAATCCCCAATCAAGAATACTAATATCATGGCCATTACAACAGGAATCATCACAAAAAAATTGTATTTGAAACTTGACTGGTAAGATCTCCAAATTTTTCTTCTTCCTGAAAATATCAGGTTGATTCATGATTGATTTTTTTTCGTATCAATTTCTCTTTGATCAGTATCAGACCTATTTAGAATCCTAAAATCTTCTATTTTCTTGGGTTTTATTATTCCCATGGACGTCCCGTATTGTTCATTAGCGCTCTTTATTGCTTCCAATGATTTGTATATATTTGATTCAGATAAGACCCATTTCCGCCGTTCATTCCAATCTCTTGACGAAATGGTGTGCCTTAACTGAATACTCTTATCATCTATATTATAACTTTCAGGTCGTGAATCTCGTGTATTTTTTCTTATCTTTGCCCTGAGCCACTGGAAAATCTTGAACTGTTGATCCCCATCCAGATATCTAAACGGAATAGGATATAATCGTACCATCTTCATGTTTTCAGCTAAAATGCCACCAGTACAGACAGTTTCGGTATGTCTAATACTTATTTCTGGATAAGTTTTGATGATTATAAGAATGTCTTTTTCTTCCCACACAAATCCTCTCCCTAATGATTATTACCCCTATTCGGCATTATTTATATATTCTTAATTGAAGGTCAAAATCTGTGTCTGCAATATTTATTCAGGCTCTCGCCATCTGATCTCCGAGCAATGTAAATACTGTTTTGGTCATGACTTTATGGATCAGAATGCCTTCCCGAGATATCTGCAGGCAGTTTTCCATCAAAAACCAACCGGGTGGAACAAAAATCATTTGATCCCAAGTATCCACCCCTCGATTTGAGCCACTGACTGTTCGGCTGGCATCAGGCGCGGATCAAGAAACCCTGTGAGAATGCTTTCGAGATCAGATTGACGCAACCATGCAGCGACCGAATAGGCGTCATGTTGATCGTTGCTGCGCCCTTCACGAGCGAAGTTTCGGCTCCACAGTGATGGATAGACCTCTACCACCGCCGACCGCTTGACCGGGATCTCCCATCCGTC
>JBEKJA010000370.1:0-3422 GCA_050011475.1 Syntrophales bacterium | reverse complement strand
ATTGCTGGCCCTTTCAATGATATCAGCGAGGCTAAAGATGCCGCCAAGCGCTTGAAAGTTGATTTGGATATAGAAGGTATATTGATCGAACCTGTCAGGAAGAGATAGTCGACCCCGCCTTTTCTTATATTCGTAATTACAGGGTGGAGTGCCGGTTCCTGTCGGGATTATGGCAAAGGATAGGGATAATCAGCAACGCTGAATTTTAGCAGTTACTGATTAAATAAGTTAAACTGAATAAAAAGGAGGTGATTAGAGGATGAAGAAGAGTCTTTTGGTGCTTTCAATAATGGTTGTTCTCACTATTACTTTGATGGGTTGTGCGACAACCGGTGACCTCGAGAAATTGCAGGCGCAGGAAAAGCAGATTAATATGAAATCTGATGAGGCACTACAAGCAGCGCAGGATGCTAAGGCGGCGGCCAGTGCAGCAAAGGCGGACACTGCTGCGCAGCTGGAACAGGCCAATACGGCCGCGACGAAGGCAGACGCTGCCGCAACCCGGGCCGAAAATGCTGCGAAGATTGCAGAGGAAAGGGCGGCGATGGCAGAGGAAAGGGCGCAGAAGGCAGAGGAAAGGGCGAAGAAGGCAGATGCCAGTTTCGAAAAATCAATGAGGAAGTAAGTCAATTTTATGGGGAGCTGTTAACTTTATCTTTAGGGCTCCGGAGAAAGAAGTGGCAGGGTTTTGAGACCCTGCCACTTCTTTTTATCTCCACCGTTCAAGTCTGTCTGGACCATTCAAGCATTTAACCTGTCAAGCCAGGGCATCAGGTCGGCACAAGGTATTCCTGATGCTTCTGTCAAAAAGTGAGGAGATGTGGAACTGAGAAGCTTCCAAAGTATAATCATTACAGATTATAGTATGCCGATTCTAACGATTTGTAAGTGAAAGAAATAGCAAAGATTAAATTTTATGCGACAGCTATTCGTTTTCATCTCAAAATTTACAGAAAAATTAATTAAGCTAATACCTTTATACTTAATTAATTAATTTCCTACCTCCTCCCGATATCCGAAAAATCAAAAGCCAACATGCAAGCTAGAATCCCCATTATTTGCCGTTAAACGGGCTATACAAGCATTTTACAGCATTAACTCCTTCCGATGGAGGAACACAAATAGGGGGAAATGCTGTTAATTGAAAACTCCCCCCGTGTAGGAAGAAAAAATGATTAGCAAGAAAACTGCGGGGATTATCTTGGTTAGGCAGTGATAGAACCACATGCCGTCATGAGTCATCAAACATCGGTCCAGAAGGTCTGCTATTTCTTTTAGATTGAGCCTTTCAGTAGGTTTAATCGTACACCTCATTACCCCTTTGTCATTCTGTCCTTACGTATCAATTTTCAGTGCCTATCTATAAAAATACTATAAAGTTTTCACTTCTCAAACAGTGGTGCCATGACAGCCCGGTCAAAATAGACATCGTTGCGCTTAATCAGATTGCCCTCTACCAGGACAAGGTCCATACCATCTACCTCAACAACCTTATCCTTTCCCTTTCGTTTCAGCTTTGCGTGCCACAGGACGGCTGCTCCATCGATCTCATCGAATGGATATAGCTCTCTGACTGCCCAGTGCATATCCCAACCTGTGAAGAGTTTTGCCAGGTATTTGCGCATGGCATCGGAACCCATTACAAACCCATTGGTATTCGGATCACGATACTGTACGTCCGGAGTATATGTTGCGACCACTCGTTCAACGTCCTGCGTGTTCCATGCCCCAATAAAACTCTCTGCTAGTTTAAGTAAACGCTCTTTCTTATTCATATTATTCTCCTCTTCTAAAATTCATAAACCTTTAAATACAGGTTTCCTCTTTTCCATGAAAGCCACAATGCCTTCCCTGGCATCCGCTGTTCTCCCGGCGCGGATCAGCCCGCATCGCTCCACTTCCAACTGCCGCTCTAACAGTCCAAGCATGGCCCGGTTAAAATTCTCCTTGGCTATGGCATATGAGAGAGAAGGTCCTCCGGAAAGCTTCAAGGCAATATCCATTGTAGTATTTTCAAGGTCAGAATCTTCGACCACCCGATTGACGAGTCCTATCTCCAATGCCTCCTTTGCCGATAATATGGGATCCAGATAGACAAGCTCCTGAGCTTTTCCAACCCCGATCAGCAATGGGATAAGGAGTGTCCATGCCCCGTCGGGAATCAGACCGATTGAAGTATAGGCCTGCCTGAATTTTGCGGATGCAGCACAAATTCTCATATCGCAGGCGGCTGCAACACTCACGCCCACACCCGCGGTTGTTCCGTTGATCATAGCAATGACTGGTTTGGGTATCTCACGGATCGATACGCTTGCGTAATTCAGAAGTTTAGTCAATTGCCTGAGCGTCTCACCTGGATCGGGCGAACTGTTGAACATGGCCACATCGCCCCCGGCTGAGAATGCCTTGCCCTCCCCCGTAATCACCACTACCCTGACATCGCTGTCATCCGAACAGTCTTCCATGGCCTTGTTCAGATCACTAAAAAGATCGAAATTGAATGCATTGAAAGCGTTTGGACGGTTCAACCTGATAATGGCAACATGATCCTTTTTCTTATAAATGATGTTTTCCAACTGCATTCTTACCTCCCAGATATTAAATTCTATGGCATATTTAGTTTTATATCAAACTGTATAGACAAAAATTATAGGTTTTCGTTGATCTTCGTCAGGAGCTTGATCAGGGTTTCTCTTTCATTATCCGAAACACCCTTATAGGATAGAGTTCTTAACTTCTGGGCGATCAGCCTGAAGGCTGGCTTGAATGCCGCCCCTTTCCGAGTTAGGGCAATAAGAGTGACCCGATTATCGCCATGATGCTTCATTTTTTCAACATAACCCATTTTGATAAGCTTATTTACCAGTGCTGTGATAGTAGACTTATCTTTATCAATGATTTTGGCTATTTCGGTCATAGGCAAAGGACCGCGGTACATCAGCGATCCAAGGATTTCACCATGCGATGGCGCAAGACTGTCCATATGATGATCCTTTAGCTCTTGACTGAGAAATTTGTTTGCTTTGTATTGAATGCGCCCGATCAGGAAGATGATATGATCCTTATTCATGAGTAAAGAATAGTTTTATATCAAACTAATGTCAAGCATTTATTATCGGGGAATAATCGTGCAATACTGGGTGGTTGTGTGAGATGCGATTCTGATTTTTTATCACGATCGATATTTTGGTCCTCAATTTCAATCCGAAATCAACACTGCCTTAGAAATTCCTAACCCGATGCTTTGTAGATACCGTTTTCCAGTCAAGCAAAATTTGACTTCAAGTTAGGGTTAAAGGGCGAGATCTTCTATACCTTGAGGGAGGCCCAGGTACTGATTGAAGAATGGCGGTTGGAATACAATACGTTCAGGCCGCATAGCTCATTAAAGTATCGTCCCCCGGCACCGGAGGCATGGCTGC
>JBEKJA010000369.1:0-3435 GCA_050011475.1 Syntrophales bacterium | reverse complement strand
GCTGCCTCTCTTTTTCCGCTTCATCTGGGCCTACCAGAACCTTCACGGCCACTGGTATTATCAGCGAAAGATCAACAGACACTGAATCATACTTCAATGCAATAGTAAGATTATCAATGAATTTCTTCTGGATTTTTTTATTCCCGATCGGGAATATTTTCTTAATAAAAAGGGAGACCGAATGTCCGGTACCTCTTTGTTATTCAGATAAATCGGTTATCTCAGTGGCTGATTCCCAGGCTTTTTTCCGTTTCAAGGATGTCCACGGTCGTCTTGATAACCGTATCGGAATTCAGGGATATGCTGTCGATACCGCATTCCACGAGGAACTTGGCAAATTCCGGGTAATCGCTTGGAGCCTGGCCGCAGATACCGATCTTTTTCCCCATCTTATTCGCCTTGAGAATGGCGTCCCGTACAAGGCTCATCACCGCATCATTGCGCTCATTAAAAATATGGCTGATTAAAGCGGAATCACGGTCCAAACCCAGGGTCAACTGGGTAAGGTCATTGGAGCCTATGGAAAATCCATCGAAAATCCTGCCAAAGTCCTCAATGAGGATCACGTTGCTTGGGATTTCAACCATCATATAAATCTCCAAGCCATTTTCCCCCCGGACCAATCCATTATCCGCCATTACATCAATGACCTTCCTGCCTTCTTCGATGGTCCGACAGAATGGAATCATCAGCTTTACATTGGTAAGACCCATCTCGTTGCGGACCTTCTTCATTGCCTCGCACTCGAGGGCAAAAGCTTCCCGGTAACGATCATCGTAATAGCGGGAGGCGCCGCGAAAGCCGATCATGGGATTTTCCTCCTCCGGCTCAAAGAAGGATCCGCCGATGAGGTTCGCATATTCATTGCTTTTGAAATCACTCATTCTGACAATCACATCATTGGGCCAGAATGCCGCACCAATCTTGGCAACCCCCTGGGCAAGTTTATCCACGAAAAAGTCGGCCCGGTTGCCATATCCATAGGTGAGTGATTCAATCTTTCCCCGAATCGCAGGATCAGTCACTTTATCGAATTTAATCAGGGACATGGGGTGTATACTGATGAACTGGTTGATGATAAATTCAAGCCGTGCGAGCCCTACGCCGTCGTTGGGAATGGCCGCCAGGCCGAACGCGTTCTCAGGGTTCCCCACATTCATCATGATTTTTGTCTTGGGTCTCACCAACCCCTTGGCATCAACCCGCTGTACCTCAAATTTAAGAATGCCCTCATAGACATTGCCAATTTCACCTTCCGCGCAGGAAACCGTCGCTTCGGACACTTTCTGCAGGGCTGCAGTACCGTTTTCCGTCCCCACAATACAGGGGACGCCCAGTTCACGGCTGACAATGGCCGCATGGCATGTTCTGCCGCCCTTGTTTGTTACAATGGCGGCGGCAATCTTCATGACGGGCTCCCAATCAGGGTCTGTCATGTCCGTGACCAGGACCTGTCCTTTTTTGAAATTCTTGATTTCAGAAACTTTCTCGATGATGTTTACAGGTCCGGCCCCGATTTTTGATCCAACCGCTGTTCCCGTAATGACTGGAGTTTTATGTTCGATAAGAAAGTAGGTTTCCAGAACGCTGGCATCTTTTTGAGACTGCACTGTTTCCGGCCTGGCTTGAAGGATGAAAAGCCCACTGGTTCGGCCGTCCTTGCCCCATTCGATATCCATGGGTTTGAAATAGCCGGCTTTTTGGGAATAATGATCTTCGATAATTGCCGTCCATTTGGCAAGGGTAATGATTTCATCATCAGTAAGGCAGAACCGACGCCGATCCTCAACAGCGGTATCGATCGTCTGCGTGGCGTGGCCCCCGCCTTCTTCGGCATAGATCATTTTAATTTCTTTTGTACCGAGTTTCTTTTGCACAATCGGCCGGAAGCCCTGTTTCAAGGTGGGTTTGAAAACACAAAATTCATCCGGATTCACAATGCCCTGTACAATGGTCTCACCTAATCCGTAAGATCCGGTAATCAGGATTGCATCTTTGAAACCCGATTCCGTATCGATGGAGAAGATGACTCCCGAGGCGGCGAGATCCGAACGCACCATCTTCTGAACGCCGATGGACAGGGCCACCGAGAAATGATCGAACCCCTTATCTTCCCTGTAAGAAATAGCACGGTCCGTAAAAAGAGAGGCGAAGCATCGCTTACAGGCATCGATAAGAGCTTCCTCACCATGGACGTTCAGAAAGGTCTCTTGCTGGCCCGCGAAGCTTGCATCGGGCAGGTCTTCAGCCGTGGCGGAGGAACGAACGGCTACATCGGTATTTTTGCCATACTCATCGCAGAGTTTTCGGTAGGCGCTTATAATGGCATCCTTGAGATCTTTCGGCAACGGCACTTCGTAGACAAGGGCGCGCATTTTTTTCCCGCGCTCCGCCAAGTTCTCCATATCATGGGTGTCCAGGTCGGAAAGAATTTCCTTCATTTTTTTTGCGATCCCAGCCGATTCCAGCAGATAGCGGTAAGCGTATGCGGTAACCGCATAGCCGTCAGGAATGCTGACCCCTTTGGATATCAGCTCCCTGCGCATTTCGCCCAAAGACGCATTTTTCCCTCCAACCTGTGGAATATCAGCCAATTCAATTTCATCGAACCATAAAATCAATTGATCGTCTTTCATGAATTCCTCCTGTAATAATAATCGGCGAGTGTTATCAGATCATATAGAGAGCGGTATGGTGCCAAAATTTGGCGCTATACCTACCATTGCGGATTTTTGAAGTCAATCGGAAAGAATGAAAAAGTATAAAGTACTGAATAGGATAACAATGCTGCCTCACAATGGCATTTTTTCAATGTCATTGTGAGGGGGATTTTTAGTATTCGATGCCGGCCCTATCTTTTACCCCCGCATGGTAGTGATGCTTGACTTCCCGGACTTCACTGACCGTATCCGCCAGGTTGAGGATTTCCACGGGAGCGTAACGTCCGGTCAGAATGAGGTCCAGGTCCGGCGGACGGGTGCGGATGAGATCCAGAACATCGCACAAGGGAATAAGGTTGAAATCAACTGCCACGTTGATTTCATCCAGGATGATCATGTCATATGCTCCGGAAGCTATTTCTATCCTTGCCAATTCAAGACCTTGCAGGGCAAGCTCGATGTCAACCGGGGCAGGATTGCCGCGCATGACAAAACTGTCCAGGCCGGCCAGGTGAATCGTTACTTCCGGAAGATACTTCTCTGCCGCAAGGTGTTCTCCATACTTGCGTCCCTTCATGAACTGGATGACGCAGACCCGGTATCCCTGGCCGACCGCCCGTAAAAGCTGTCCGAAAGCAGAGGTGGTTTTCCCCTTGCCATCTCCTGTCAGGACAATGACAACTCCCCGGCGGTGGCGATCCAATACATCCTCCCGACAGTTCTTTTTGGGAGAGTTTCCTATTTTCTCCTGCGATTTCCGCATGGTGTGCCCTTT
>JBEKJA010000368.1:0-3441 GCA_050011475.1 Syntrophales bacterium | reverse complement strand
CGACTTCTGGGACTCCAGCAAATACATTCCGCTCAATGTTTCAGGTAACTGGTATCTTTCCCTCGGTGGCGAGGCTCGGGAGCGGTATGAGTACTTTAGCTACCCAAAATGGGGGGCAGGTCCCCAGGGATCAGGGTATTTACTTCAGCGTTACTTTCTCCATACAGACCTCCACATGGGCGATTATATGCGTTTATTTACTCAGCTACAGAGCAGTTTGGAGAACGGTCGTTTGGGTGGGCCCCGTCCTACCGACCGGGACGATCTCGACCTGCACCAGGGGTTCCTTGATGTAAAGTACAATTTTGGAGATGATGGCTCATTTGTCATTCGTTCAGGTCGGCAGGAGTTGGCTTATGGCTCACAGCGCATCGTTTCGGTCCGAGACGGGCCAAACGTGCGGCTAAGTTTCGATGGCTTCCGTGCCATGTTCCGTGCAGGTGGTATTAAGCTGGACTGCTTCGCGACCAAGCCGGTAGAAAATACTCCCTATATCTTCGATAATGGTACTGACAATGACCGGGCGCTGTGGGGAGTATACTCAGTACTCCCTTTACCAGGAACTCCTAAAGCAAACATTGATCTATACTATCTTGGTTATCATAATCGGGAAATGAGCTTTGACCAGGGGAGTGCCAGTGAAACCCGTCACTCAGCGGGAACCAGGTTATGGCAGACCGCAAAACCCATCGATTATAACTTTGAATTTGTCTACCAATGGGGAAAGTTTGGTAATGGTGATATCCGGGCATGGATGGCTGCATCCGATACCGGATACACTCTGGACTCCCTGCCGCTTCATCCACGTCTCGGCCTAAAGGCAAACATCACCAGTGGTGATAGGGATCCAAACAGCCCAGATCTCCAGACCTTCAATCCCCTCTTCCCCAACGGGGCTTATTTCAGCCAGGATAATCTGATTAGCACGTCAAACCAAATCGACCTGAACCCTTCCGTTGCCCTTCATTTTATAGATAGTCTTGCCCTTTCAATTAACTGGGATTTTCTCTGGAGGGAGAGCATCTATGATGGGACTTATAACAACGGAGTTGTCCTTGTACGATCCGGCAAGAACAGCACGGCTCGATATATAGGGAGTCAAGCACAGGCTCAGTTGCGATGGAACTTTGACCGCCATATCACATTCATTTTCATTTACGCCCACTTTTTTGCTGGTGAGTTTCTTCGGGAAAGTGGTCCTAGCAAGGATGTAGATTATATCACCACGTGGATTACCTATAAATTTTGAAATCGTTAACGTGGTGCCCCTATGGCATCAAAACTCTCTCAGTAAGGGTTGTAGATGAAACATTATTACAAAAAATGATTGATAAAACCTCCCATACTGAGGTCTGGGGTGGAGAAGGAAAGGGAAAAAGAAAGGCATGCAACATGGCTGGAGCTTTTGTATGATCTTGTTTTTGTTGCTGCCATCTCGCAGCTCGCCACGAATCTGAACAAAGATTATTCTTTTGGGGGATTTCTCAATTTCTTGATCCTCTTTGTACCGGTATGGTGGGCATGGATAGGCCACACATACTACCTAACTCGCTTTGATTCAGATGATGTTATCCACCGTCTTCTCACGATGGCACAGATTGTGGCCGTTGCATCACTTATCGTACATTTGCCAGATGCCTTGGGCGAAAGTTCGAATGGCTTTGCTCTTTCTTATGCAGCGGTCCGTTCTATGCTGGTGCTTGAATACTGGCGGGCTGGAAGGCATAACCAACACGCTCGCCCACTCATTAACCGTTATATGATCGGTTTTGGAAGTGCGGCTGCCTTATGGGTGGTATCGACACTTATACCGATGCCCCATCGTTTTATGGTATGGTATCTTGCAATAGGGGTGGACTTCTTTGCCCCTCTGACCGCCGGTCAACTTCATTTTAAGTTCCCTCCCCATCTCATGCACCTCCCCGAGCGCTTCGGTCTCTTTACGATCATTGTAATTGGTGAGGCCGTTGTCAGAATCGTTATGGGTATTAGAGCTGGAGATTTGAATTCCTCGGCGTCCGTTGTAGGTATTATGGGACTCATTATTGTCTTCACTCTTTGGTGGGGATACTTTGATGGAGTAAAAGGTGCAGGAACAAGACAGCTGACCTCAAAGAATCATGTGAGGGCATATCAACAATGGCTTTATTCACACTTACCGCTAACCATGGCTATTGCCTCCGTGGCCGTTGGTATCAAGCGAGTTATGATACTGTCCACTTCGGAGATGCTTCCTCTGCAGGAGGCATGGATTCTTTCTGCCTCGGTAGGAGTTTGTCTGCTGTCGCTTAATACTATCTTTCTCTCTTCATATCCTGGCAGGCCCCCTGATACGGCATTACGTTTTGTACGTCCACAATACGCTCTGGCATTCTTGACCTGTATAGTTGGTGGCTTAGGTACCATCATTTCCGGCATAGCGGTACTGGGGATTTTGACAGCATTAAGTATCCTGCAGATTCTCTTTTCTCTCAGGTATCTGCCTGAATAGGGACATTTTCCATATTAAATTAGCCCAGAGAAATGCAGGATCACGGTGCCCCCCCACAGGGATTTACTCTCTTTCCATCCGTAATCCTCAATGCTGATGACTACCTGCTGCTGAACAGTAGTAGGAGGAGTCCGCAAAGTGCTTCTTCCACACGCCAGCATTGTTCTAAATATTAAGGATAACATGCTGTAATAAAAACCGTTTTATCCATTATTCTTGACACGTATAACCGTTCTTCTTATACTTGCGCATCACAAAAACGAAATTTTTATTAACTTCATCGATTATGTTAAATTGAAAATAAAACACTGAGGTGCTTTATGGAGATTAACAGACGAGTATTTTTGAAATTGGCGGGGATGGGTAGTATCGTTTTCGTGTCTGGCCTCGGGAGTCTGAATCAATTAGTCCGTGCTGCTCAACTGAATAAGGATGATTTCTTTTTCGTCCAGTTATCGGATACACATTGGGGATTCTCCGGCCCGAAAGTTAATCCTGATGCAACAGGAACTCTTCAAAAGGCCGTTGAGGCAGTCAACAGCCTTCAATATCAGCCAGACTTTATCATATTCACCGGTGATTTGACGCATGTCACCGATGATGGCAAGGAGCGGAAAATACGCCTGGCCAGGTTCTGTGATATTGTAGAGCAGCTCAAAGTAAAAAATGTCAAGTTTATGCCTGGCGAACATGATGCTGCTGCGGATGGTGGAGAGGCTTTCAAGGAGATTTTTGGGCTGACCCATTATAGCTTTGATCACAAAGGGGTTCATTTCATCGCTTTGGATAATGCTTCAGACCAGAATTCAAAGATTGGTGAACCCCAGTTGAAATGGCTCAGTGATGATTTGAAGCGACTAGATAAAGAAACTCGTATCGTTGTTTTCACACACCGTCCGTTGTTCGATTTGTATCCGGATTGGGACTGGCATACCACGGACGGATCAGCA
>JBEKJA010000367.1:0-3458 GCA_050011475.1 Syntrophales bacterium | reverse complement strand
AGTAATCGGAAAACCTTTATCATGTTCCTGCTGGCCTTTATGATCGGGTTTTTCGTCGTTTCTTTTATAGAGGTAATCCGGTCTTCCTTTGTCTCCATGGGACCGGATGTTCAGCCGGCATCTGCCGTGCCCGCAATGGAGGGGCGCGCTCCCGCTTCCTTTGCAGATTTGGTGGATAGGACGAAAAACTCTGTCGTGAATATCAGCACGACCAAGACGGTTCGTTCGGGGGGCGGACGGTCGCCTTTCGGCATGGAATCGCCTTTTGATCAGTTTTTCGGGAAAGATGACCTTTTTGACCAATTTTTCGGTAATTCCCCCAAGCGCGAATTTAAACAGAAAAGCCTCGGATCGGGATTTGTTATCAGTCCCTATGGATATATCTTTACAAATAACCATGTCGTGGAAAAGTCGGATAAAATCGTAGTGAAACTTTCCGATGGACGGGAATATGACGCCAAAATTATCGGTAAAGATGCTAAGACGGATATTGCTCTCATCAAGATTAAGCCCACTGAAAGTTTGACCGTGGCGGAAATCGGCGATTCCGAAAAGCTTCGTGTGGGAGACTGGGTACTTGCCGTAGGCAATCCGTTTGGTCTTGAACACACGGTAACCGCAGGAATCGTCAGTGCGAAGGGCCGCGTGATCGGGGCCGGGCCTTATGATAATTTTATTCAGACGGACGCATCCATTAATCCGGGAAACAGTGGGGGTCCCCTGTTCAACATGGAGGGGAAGGTCATCGGCATCAATACTGCCATTGTGGCTCAAGCCCAGGGCATAGGTTTTGCCATTCCCATCAGCATGGTCAAGACCATGCTGCCTGATCTTAAAGCCAAAGGGAAAGTAACACGGGGCTGGCTAGGGATTACCGTACAGGATATTACGGTAGATGTAGCTAAG
The DNA here is from genome assembly GCA_050011475.1 of Syntrophales bacterium. Lineage (GTDB taxonomy): Bacteria > Desulfobacterota > Syntrophia > Syntrophales > JBEKJA01 > JBEKJA01. Next base: position 2,552 of record JBEKJA010000367.1, on the reverse strand, counting down.
GGATTGAAATTAAAAGACCTTTCCGGCGCTCTTGTGGCTGACGTATTCAAGGGAGATCCTGCAGACCGTGCAGGATTAAAAACAGGTGACGTCATTACGGAAGTGAACGGCAAAAAGATCAAGGACACCCATGAACTGTTGATGATCATCGCTTCCTTGCGGGTTGGAGAATCCGTTACGCTAAAAGTTGTGAGGGAAGGACAGGAAAAAATCTATCAGGTCACTGTAGCAGAGAGAAAAGATCATCCTGAAGTTGCCGCATCACCTTCGACTGAGAGACCGGCGAGCTTTGGTATGACGGTTCAGGATGTCACTCCCGAGATCGCCCGCTATCTGGGTTTGACTGCCCAGGTTGGAGTCGTGGTGATGGATGTCGATGAGGGAAGTGCTGCCGATGAAGCAGGAATTCAGCCTCAGGATGTTATCCTGGAGGTGAATAAAGTCAAGATTTCCTCCGTAAAGGATTATATTCGCGAAATATCCAAAAAGAAGAACAAGGGAACTGAACTGTTTCTCATCAAGCGGGGTAAGGCCAAGGTGTTTATAGCTATTCGTCAATAGGGCCAATATATGACCGTCCTTATGGACATCTATGATCGCCTGAATACATTTTTCGGAGACCTGCACTGGTGGCCCGGAGAATCCGCATTGGAAATGATTGTTGGAGCTATACTCACACAAAATACAGCCTGGCGCAATGTAGAGCGGACGCTATCGATCCTTAAATACAAGGGGCTTCTTTCGGTCGATACCCTTTACAGGGTTCAGGAAAACATACTTGCCGAAAACCTTCGGCCTGCCGGATATTTTCGCATCAAGGCGCAAAGACTCAAAGCACTCGTTGCTTTTTTTCAAGAATTTTATGGAGGTTCCCTGGAATGCATGTTCGCCGAGGACCTCTCAACCCTGAGAAACAAGCTGCTGACAGTCAAGGGCGTTGGCGAAGAAACGGCAGACAGCATACTCTTATATGCCGGTAAAAAACCGATTTTTGTTGTAGATGCTTATACGCGGAGAATCCTTGCAGGACACAAAATCATACACGACAGGGCTTCATACTCTGACATACAAACTCTTTTTATGAGCCAACTGCCGGAAGATGTTCCTCTATTCAATCAATATCATGCCCTGCTGGTGAATACAGGCAAACAATTTTGCCGAAGAGCTCCCAATTGCACCGACTGCCCCCTCTCGCCGCTTCTGGAGCAACTACCATGATGAATGCAAACAATCTGTTTGATTACGCGGGTTGCATTCACGTCCATTCGTCCTATTCATTCGATGGTCGGACCCCGGTGCAGGAGATATTGAAAGCAGCAAATCGCTGCGGTCTGGATTTTATAATGTTGACGGATCACGATGTTATTCAAGCCCGCGATGACGGTTTGGAGGGGTGGCATAACGGGACGCTTCTCATTGTAGGACAGGAGATTGCACCACGCTTCAATCATTACCTGGCTTTTCAGCTCGAGAAAGCGATTCCGGTGGAGGAAGAAGACACGAATATAGACCCGCAGGGGTATATCGACAGGGTAAAGGGGGCTGGCGGTATTGGATTCATAGCTCATCCCGATCATGAAGGATCTGAATTGTTTCACGTGAAACATTATCCCTGGCTCCAATGGAAAGTCACAGGATTTGACGGGGTTGGCATTTGGGATTTTATGACAGACTGGCAGATGGCCCTGACTGGGTATGCAAAAGCCCTGTATGCCTATCTATTCCCGGCCATGGTCCTCAAGGGGCCAAGGCCGGTTACTTTGCAGCGCTGGGACCATCTGAACCGCGATCGAAAGATCATTGGGATCGGAGAGCTCGATAATCACAATACAGTAAAGAGAATTTCGAAGCTGTCTGTGCCTGTATTTCCATTTTCACGTGCATTCCGTACCATTAGAACCCATATTTTGACGGATTCCCCCCTTAAAGGGGGAAATGTTAGTGACATTTCTACCATGATTTCTGCACTTAGCAAAGGCCGGGTTTATATTTCGCTGGACTCATTCAAGCCCGCGCGCGGATTTTCATTTACAGTAGAGGATGAGCAATGCAGATCACATATGGGGGATACTTTCGATCTCAAGGGTAATGCAACTCTTCGGGTCACCCTGCCGTATAAAGCTCTCATCCGGCTTGTAAAAAATGGGGTGACATGGCAGGAGGAGATTAAGAAGGATATAGAGATTGCAGTCATGGAGCCAGGAATATACCGAGCAGAATCATGGCTCAAAATCATGGGTAAAATCCGTCCGTGGATATTCTCCAACCCCATATACGTCAGATAATAATACTATCTCATTTCAGTTTCCGATTTGGAAACTCATTTCATCTTGACACACCGGGTAGGCTGTCCTATCATCCGCCCGCCTTAAGGCTTACAATATGTATAGCCGTAAGGATATTCATACTGATCAGTGAAGATTTCACCAAACACTATTGATTGGATAACCCCGCCTTTATTATGGATGAGATGGTACGACGTGACGACTATCGGCAACTGAAGGTCCAGGATAACACCCTGCGGGATGGTCATCAGTCTCTGTACGCTACCC
>JBEKJA010000366.1:0-3468 GCA_050011475.1 Syntrophales bacterium | reverse complement strand
GTCGATGTAGTGGAGCGCACTGCAGAGAAGCTTACCAATCATTACAAGAATCACGATATCGGCCCGATGCTTTTTGTCTGCCCCGCGTGTATGAATATGTTTCGCAATGTGCTCCCGGGGCAATTCGGCGCGCAACTCTCTTTCCAAACCAGGTATATCGGAGATTACCTGTTGGAGAAAGTTGAATCCGGAGAGATTGAAATTAAAAGAAAGTTTAACCGGTCGGTGGCTATGCACGATTCCTGCCATGGCCGCATCCTGGGAAATGAGGTGATGGATAGCGCGCGTCGGCTCCTGTCCCTCATGGGACTTGAGATATGGGAGATGGAGCACAACCGCTTGGATGGTTATTGCTGCGGTTTGGCAGCAGGGTGTAATCGTTACAACCCTAATGACATGTATATGGCCAGTATTAAAGAACTGCGACAGGCTCAGAAGACGGGGGCTGATGAGTTAGCTCTCTATTGCACCGCTTGCCAGATAACCTTCACTATGTTTCGATGGCTTTACCCGACCACCCAACCTGTTCGCCATCTATTGGAGTACTTTAAGGAAGCGGTGGGTGAGGAGGTGGATCACCTGGCTCAGGGCCGTTCTTTCCATATCTTGAAGAACATCGTGCGCTACGCATTTCCGAAGATACTCTCTCCACGTACTTACCGAATTGAAATTTGACGAGTTAGGCGAGCTCTTCAAAGAAGTATTACTGTTTATTCAGCGCAATAAGTTAATCAGTCAGAATATCATTTATCTCATGGAAGGGAGGTGTCCAATGACACATACCGGCGTCAAACAAGGTCTTGAGTCCTTCGTAAAAAACTACAATACCGCTATCGGGATGCTAAAAACCAATTATCTCCTTGATCCCCTCCTCAATCGTAAGATTAATCTAATAGTCGAAGACACAGGTCAACAGTACCTCCTCACCCTCACGGAAGAATTGGCGACCTTAGAGGAGGGAATCTCCCCTTGGGCCAATGCCGATTTTGCAGTGGACGAGAAGACATGGCAGCGATTATTGAATGGTGAGATCAATACCATCTCGATGGTTACAGCCGGGAAGCTCTATCCGAAGGGAGACCAGGTGCTAATAGTCCTTCGCTTTGGTGTGATTGTTCAGCTCCTTTCCCTGATGCTTGGCGGGACAAAGGTGTAGGAGGGAAAAATGAAGAGAAAAGCATACACAAAAATCCTTGTGGAGTGGTCAATCGGCCTGAAATACGAGAATATACCTATTGAAGTGATCGTTTCTGCTAAGAATCAGATCATCAATATGATTGCAGCGATGCTTGCAGGTTCCCAAACCGAATGCGGGAAGATGGCCGCATCGGCTGTGAAAAAGTGGGGGGACAAAGAGGAGGCAAGTGCGGTCGGTCTCGGATTCCAAACAAGTTGTCGTAGTGCAGGATTTCTTAATTCCATCACGGGTCAAATTCTTGAATACGAGGACGCCATTCTTCCCTATGCCCATGTCGGTTCGGCTATCGTTCCAACAGTGCTTGCTCTCGGGGAGGCACGCGGGATTTCAGGAAAAGATATCATTACTGCCGTTGTGGTGGGAGACGAGGTTGGTGGACGTGCGGGGTTTGCTATGCACCAAGGGAGGCATATGGGTAACTCGATCCCGGTCTATCAACTCGTGACACCCTTTGTGGCATCCAAAGCCCTCGGTTACGATAGAACAAAGTTTATGGACAGTGTCGGTGGGGCGCTCCTTCAAATCGGTCAGCCACTTCTTCCTGGCTGGGTCAGCTATGCGAAGACTTATCTTTCGGCCATGCCAGTGCTTACCGGTATTACTGCCACGCTCATAGCAGAAGAAGGATTTTCCGGTTATGGGGAGGTAATAGAAGACCCTTATGGATACATTAGTCAGGTCTGTGAACGCCCAATCTTTGAGGTACTCGACGAGGAGCTCGGGAGCCGCTGGTGGACCCTAAATATGCTCAATAAGCCTTATCCGGTCTGCGGGTGGGATATCCCCGCCATTGAGTGTGCCCTTGAAATTGTGACAAAGAATAAAATTGACTATAAACAGATCAAAGAGGTCCGTCTGAAGCTCCCTACACAAGCGGTCATGGGAGGTACGATGTGGCACGGCTTTGATGGGGGTAGAAAGGAAGTCATCACACGTATCAAAGATCGTCATGACTTCACCTTCATTGCAATGCAGTATGAATTCCACTACCCCGTAGCTGCTGCCATCATAGATAAGGAGTTCACCCCGAGACAATGGACAAATGAGCGCCTATTTGACGAGAAGATCAGTAACCTTGCCGATAAGATTGTTGTGTTCCCCGATATTACACTGACTACCGCCTATGTCCGGGAGCATAAATTGGGATCAGCGGTGACCATTGTCATGAATAACGGTAGTGAATATTCCCATTCTGTTGAGCAGACCCTTGGTGGGCCGGGGACAGGATTTCATGTAGAAGATAAGTTTATCCGGGAGGCGTCTGCGGTCATTGGAGAGGTGCGGGCAAATGAAGCCCTAGATAGACTGATTGGGCTTGAAAAATTGTCCGATATAGCCAACCTAATGGCGACACTCAGGCAATATTTTTAAGATATAAATTGATTAGAAGATGATGAGAGATTTGACAGAGATGAACATGATAGATGTATTACTTCCTGCCCACGGAGCCGTAAAGGAAGGTAGAGAAACAATCTTGATTCACTTGGATTTCCATATTCACCGCCCTGTGGTTATGAGGAATGAGATAATATCAGCTTATCTTACACATGGTCAGATAAAATATATTCGCAAACTAACAAGCATTTTAACGCACGAATCTCCTCTTTTCAAGGCGTACAAGATCATTAATTACCCAAGACTGGTTGCTTTTGTTCATAATGTTACTGCAGTACGCCTCAGAGAGGAAGGAATCCTAAACTAAGAAGTGTAGAAAGAAATATTTAATCAGTGCTCCTTGCTTAAACAAAATAACCACCTCGATTGGTTAATTATATTTCACGTGAATAGGAAATACTCATTCTGGGGGAGATCATGAAAGTATTTGAAGAAAGTAATATAGCGGGTGTGCGGTTAAAAAACAGGATTATCCGATCGGCGACCCATGAAGGTATGGGGGATGCGCAAGGACATCCGTTGCCTGAACTGACCAGTCTTTACAAGAAACTTGCTAACGGTGGTGTGGGTGCCATCATCACCGGGTATGTGAGCGTTCAGAAAAACGGCAAAACGTTCACAAACCAAAGGATGTTCGATGACGACAGGTATATAGATGAATATCGGGATCTCAACGCAGCAATGAATGAACTCGTCACCCCTCTATTTATACAATTAGCTCATGGAGGGGGCTTGACAGCATCCTTCATCACCGGAGAAAAAGCAGTTTCTCCATCTCCATTTAACAGCTTGCTTTATATGAGGCGATCTCGGCAACTTAAGGATAATGAAATTGAGGAGATCATCGAAAACTTTGTCAAGGCAATCGAGCGTGC
>JBEKJA010000365.1:0-3480 GCA_050011475.1 Syntrophales bacterium | reverse complement strand
TAGACATAAGACTTTGTATCAATCGACCATTGTTCTCAATTCCAGCATATCGAAGAAGGCGTCAATTACTGAAATTATTAAAATGCACAAAAAGTATGACGAGCGGTCGATTGATAAAGCAATGACGATTGTTACTCCTGCCCACTAAAAGATTGAAGGTTTAAATGCTTTACATTATATGGATTGAAGTGTCTTTTCGAAGAAAGGAATGTATTCTTGATACGGAAATCGAACTGCCTGAACATAATGGAACGCGTCGGAATATTGCTCCTGCTGTTCATTCCCCTGCTTCATGTGTCTTGTCTGAGCTGGTTTCTGGAAAAACCCACCTTCACCCTTCAGGAGATTGCCCTTAGTCCCCGCTCCCTGACAGAAATGAATCTTCTTCTTGTTATCGAAGTGAATAATCCAAACCGTTTTGATTTCACGCTCAAGTCTTTGGAATATACCATCTACCTTAATGATGAAAATATTGGAAAAGGTCGCCTCGAAAAGGAACATTGGATCTCCTCGTCGTCAAAGACGCGGATTCTGGTGCCCATCGATGTAAAATTTACAGACCTGGGTGGAAGCCTGAAGGCAATTCTCATGAGTCGTAACCTGCCTTACAAGATAGAGGGAAATGCCGGCATCAAACTGGCCTTCGAAAACATCCATTTCCCCTTCTCCAAAGAAGGACGTATTAATTTGAATGGTCTCTTACCTTAGGTAAATTCTGGCGACAAGATATTGAGTGGTTTCAGTCAACGGAATATTTATACCACTTCCGGGTATTATATGCAGTCTTTATCATCTCCATAACCATATCTTGATCGCACATTTCCACATTGAATACCAGATCATAATTGATCGGATCTAGCATGTCCGCATGGAAATACCGCCTGATAAAGGCCACACGGTCGGATTCCATGCCCATGACATTCTGCCTGGCGACTTTTTCAGAAACTTTATAAGTAGTCTTCACATTTTGGACCCTCAGCTCCATGGGGGCAACAACCAAAACACGAAGGCAGACCTCTTTGGGAAGAATATAGCTAGCGCCTCTGCCCAGAATGATAGCGTGGCCATGTGCACCAAAGGTTCCAATAATCTTGGACAAATGATGGATATATTCATATGGCCAGAGGTGGCGCTCCGCTGTGAGTGCGGAGAGCCAGTCGATAACAATGGAGTTGTCTTGCTCATCGAGTGTTTCCACCACACGACGGCTGATATCTGCATCCTTGGCTATTTCATCGACAATCTGCTGATCGAAAAAATCGATTCCCATATCTTCCGAGAGCCTTTTGGCTATGTGCCAGGCATTACAGCCGGGAAGTCTTGATATTGTGATAACCGGTCGAATTGGTTTTTTATATTTTCTTTTCCGGTTGGATTGCCATCTTGTTATCTGATCCTCAACCATTTTATCCAAAGTCCTGCTTGGGTATTCATCCATAGCCCGTTTGCCCCCTTCCTGGACACCATTATGATTACGCATACCTTGAAGATGCGCACGACTTTGGCTAGAACAATCATAAATTGAATCAAAAGTATAGTATTTATTTGCGTAACATTCCTTATGTAGCAGAAGCGGCCGTTATCGATAATACTTGACCATAAAAAGTTATCGAGGTAAAAATTGAGCTGAAAATGGATATACATAAGGAGGGTATGGAGATGGCGAAATATCTTTACAACCAGGATGCGGTCGCGAACCTCAAGCTCAGCGATACGGCCGCTCTTGACCGGTTGATTGATTTCGAATCTGCACGCGAAGCTCATTTGGAAAAGGAGCGTGCCAAGAAAGACAAACGTATGTCGCTCACCGAAGCCATTGCGACCTTTGTGCAGAACGGGGACATCATCACCGATGCCGGCTTTTCTTATGTAAGAACACCCCACCAGGCCTTCAATGAGATCATAAGGCAGGGCAAAAAGAATCTTCAGATGATCGGGGCACCCAATACCAATCAGAGCTTCCTGATCGTTTACGATTGCGTGGCTTATTCCCACAACTCATACAGCGGAGCGGAGATGCGCGGGATTTCTCGCAGCTATGATCGCATGCTCAAGGTCAGGCGGGTCAAGATTCTTTCCGAGTGGAGCCATGGGGATGGGGGGGGTCGAACAGGGGCTCAAGGCTGCCCAGCTCGGCACCCCGGGCGTTTTCAGCAAGCAGATGCTCGCCAGTGACATCGTGCGCTACAACTCCTACCTCAAGGTTATGCAGAACCCATTAAGGGATGATCATGATCCCGTAGTATTCATTCCGGCTTTGTATCCTGATGTGGCTATCATCCATTGCCATGTGGCGGACAAGTACGGCAACGCCTATATCTATGGCCCGGCCGTCAATGATCTTGCTACGGCAGCTGCAACGCGCAAACTCATTATCACGGCTGAAGAGATCGTCCCCGAGAACGACATCCGCTACAATAGGCAAGGGGCCATCATCCCGTTCTTCTATGCCGATGCAGTGGTCGATCTGCCCTTTGGAGCGGTTCCCGGCAACATGCCCGGATATTACTACTGGTCGCGACAGTGGTGGGAAAAGGTCATGCGTTTCGGCGGCGTTTCCGACGAAAACATGAAGTCATTACTCGATGAATGGATTCTGGGCACCAGGAATCAATTCGAGTTCGTCGACAAGCTGGGAGGTGCCAAGTGGATCGCCGAGGCCCGTCGTCAGACCAAGGCCGCCGAAGGCGATAATGAAGACATTGATTTTTCCTATGAAGAATATACCCTGAAGCATGATTCAGGGCTCTACTACTAAGACAGGAGTATACCATGCAAGACCTGAATACACCCGCCAATCCCTTGGAAACATTGGCCTATATCGTCGCACAGCAGATTCATGATCATACGATCGTTTATATCGGCACCGGGGTCCTCATGGTGGCCGGGATCCTGGCCCAGAAGACCCATGCCCCCAATATTACCATTGTCTACGAATCCGGGGGTCAGGACCCTATCCAAGGTGACATGCCCTGGTCGGTCGGCTGTCCCTTTACCTGGCGTAAATCCCCCACCATCATGGAAATGTCATATTCTTTCGCGCAATGTTACAATGGGTATGTGGATATCGGCTTTCTGGGCTTTGCCCAGGTGGATATGTATGGGAACGTGAACACCCATATCATTGGCAAGGATTTTCACAAGCCCAAGGTCCGCCTGACAGGCAGCGGCGGGAATAACGATCTCTCGTCCCTGACCGAGAACATGGTGCTGGTTGGACTCCAGACCCCGGATAAATTTCCGGAGAAGGTTGATTTCATCACCTCTGTGGGACATCTGACCGGCGGCAACTCACGCAAGGATGCTGGCCTCCTCGGCAACGGCCCGGTCGCTGTGATAAGCCCGTGGGGTGTCTATGACTTCGAGCCGGTCAGCAAACGTATGCGGGTTAAATCCCTGACCCCCGGTGTCACCTTCGATATCGCTCAGCAACTTGCCGGTTTCGAACTCCTCAAGCCTGAAGGGAATATCCCCCAGACG
>JBEKJA010000364.1:0-3485 GCA_050011475.1 Syntrophales bacterium | reverse complement strand
GAAACCGTCTTCCGCGTGCTCTATAAAATATGCCCCATGATCACGATAATACTTCCGAGCATAATCATTCACCTCGCGGAATGTGATGGGTATGATAGGCTTCCCCTCAGAATCGATGAGTGGCAGGAATGATTCATTGAACCCAGGAGCAAATACATCCATCTCACTGCTTGGGGGAAATGATATCGGCATGAGGATATCGATGCGCTCATCAGCAAGCAGTATCTTTATGACTCTGTCCATGCCACTGGCCCATCCGGATCCGGTCACATCAAGCGGGTTGGCCGGCTGGGCAAAATCGGGAAGTAACCTCTTTAATGAATCAACCGTTTCCGGGGAAAGATCTGGGATCTCGATAGACAAGCGGGAGCAAAGGTCTGCATACAGCCCGGAGAAACCTCCCGACATAGTACAGATCCCCACACGGCCTTCATTGGGCAGATGACAACGGGAAAAGATGCCCGCAGTTTCCACGAGTTCCTCAATAGTCTCGACTCGAATAATACCGTATTGCCTGAAGAAACCCTCCATCACCGAGGCATCACCGGCTAACGCACCCGTGTGGGAACGCGCTGCCTGCTTGCTTTTCTCGGATCGGCCAATTTTGATGAGGATGATGGGGATTTTCCGCCGGGCAGCATCCAAGGCTATCTGCCGCATCCTGGGAATATCCCTGAACCCCTCCATGAAACCGATGATCACACGGGTTGTACCGCTTTCAATCATATATTCCATGCAGTCCTCACTTGTGAGCAGTGCCTCATTGCCAGTCGTAACATATAGCGAGATGCCAAGCCCTTTCTTCAAAACCTTGGTGGCTATCGCCTCACTTGCCGCACCGCTCTGGGCTATTATTCCTATGGCTCCAGGAACCAGTTCCCCTTCCACCGATGCCCCGGCAAAGACACTCACACTGCTGCCTATATTCATGAAACCCAGGTAATTGGGGCCGAGAAGCAGAATGTTTTTCTTGTGACATAGAACTTTGAGATCCTCTTGAAGACACCCCCCTTCATCACCTGACTCTGCAAAACCACCTGAGATGAGAAGGATGTTCTTTATGCCTCTCCCTGCCAACTCATCCAGAGTGGCGAGGGCTGTGGAACTCTTAACGATGACTGCGGCAAAATCGATAATATCCTCCGGGAGTTGTGAAATTAACTGGACGGTCGGGATGCCGCATACCTCGCTTGCGCCAGGATTCACCGGAAAGAATCGCCCCTCAACTCCCTCTTTTCTTGCATATCCCACCATATTGGCAAAGAACATATTCTTTGTAGATGCTCCCACAACGGCAACGTTCCCTGGTGAAAAGAATCTTTGTAGACGGTCATTCATAATTCACCTTGTCGTTTTTATGCCACTTCACTGACGTACAAGTCAAAATATCTTTGTATCATGGTTTGAAGAAGAATAACATTCTTTATGTTTTTTCTTTAGTGAAAATGTCCTAATTATGAGGGAGGATGCTTATTCAATTATCATTTAAAATCCTGCAAATCTTCTAAATGCGACAATCTAAGGAAGAAGTTTAGCAGATGATCATGAATCTGTCATTATCATCAAAGCCTATTCCCTACTTTCACACTTGTCTTGTCGGTAATTGAGCGATTTCGGTCTACCCTTGGGCCAAGCTTTAAAATTCTTTCTTTCCTCCATAACAACACCTCCTCAGATAATTCTTCGTTTTCATGTTGCTCCTATATATTTTTAAGCTCTCTCAAGGATATGAATTCCAAGGACAGCTTCTTCAACACCGATCAGTCCTCCCCCGTTGACATTCATACCGATCTTTGCATTCTTCACTTGCCGTTGCCCCGCTCGCCCTCGCAGTTGAGTGACCAACTCATAAACTTGGGCCAAACCCGTACATCCGACGGGATGGCCCCGTGAAACAAGTCCACCACTGGTATTCGTGGGGAGTTCTCCGCCCAGGGCCGTTGCTCCGGAGGAACAATACTCACCAGCGTGCTCCATCTTACAGAACCCCGCCTGTCCGGCCTGATAGATTTCGGCAAAGGTTGTCGCGTCATGCAGCTCAAGAACATCAATATCCCCAGGCTTCAAGCCGGTTTGTCTAAAAGCAATCACAGCACCGCGGCCGGATATGTCCTGGTCGAAATCTCCTCGATCCTGGCCGGAAATCAGCACCGAAGCACAAATCAGAATGGGATCATTCACATTCTTATGCTTTTTCAGATAATTTTCTGAGCAGATGATAGCCACGGCGCATCCCTCTCCAGTGGGAGCGCACATCGATCGGGTCAGTGGATATGTGATGACTTTGTCTGCCAGGACCTCTTCGGGGCTGAAATCCTTCTGGTACTGGGCTTTAGGATTCATTGTGCTGTGGTGATGTGTCTTGGCACAAACTTTGGCCATCTGCTCCTGAGTATAACCGTATTTCTTCATGGCCTGCAAGGCTTTGACGGCGTAGTAATCCATGAAGGGACTGCGACCCACACCCACATCCGTCTGCTCGATTGGAATTTCCATGAGCTCCGATTTCTGTCTCCTCCAGTTTTCCACATATTGGTTTTTCCGGTCCTGCTCACATCCCATCCAGAATGCGGATAAACCCATGTAAGGCAGGGCAACCTCGATCTCCGGGTGATTCTTCATGTCACTCCAATCTGGCGTCATCTTTTCAATACCGACTGCCAGCGCCAGGTCAGATACGCCGGACAGAATATGGTTGACCGCCTGATTCAAGGCGGCACTTGCTGTTGCGCATGCATTTTCCAGATTCACGATGGGCATGCGGGCAAAACCCAATCTCCGCAGAATGACCTGTCCGCGTATGCTGTGTTGGCTGGTGAGCATACCCTGAGCACAATTTCCGTAGAAGATCCCGCCAATAGCATCCTTATCCCCTTCAAAGTTTAGGCCGGAATCGGTCATTGCTTCCCGAATCGCCTCCTCACACAAGGCTTCATATGATCCAGCCTGTTTGCTGATCTTCGTCATCCCGACACCTATAATAAATACACGCTCTTTCATTTCACCCTCATTCTTGTTTAGTAAGACCAGAAACACAAAACCCTGTTAACTTTCGATTAACAGGGTTTCAGTAATCAGTTCATAATGCCCTCACTTGGGGTAAAAAGATCTGAGACTTTTATTTCGATTGCCATTGACTTGTCATTTATTTGATCATTATTTCTATTAGAAATCTACAATAAAACGTAGTTATTTAACTTCAACGACTTCAGGAAGAAGTCCACGCTTTCTTCGATGAAGTTCGCCCTCCATACAAATTTTAGCACTTTCTCCTACAAAGCGTGAGTCTGCATTTAATAGATAAGCGAAGATTACTGATTCAAATATTGTAAAGCCGTCTCGCCAGAATATGGGCCATATATCACAACCCTAACTTATAATCTGGATCACCTCCTTTTTGCGGTTACATGGCTATTGTGGCCGCTTACTCAAGCTTTGAAAAATCTGTCTGCCGGCAGAAAAATTATTTGGAACAGGCGGACAAG
>JBEKJA010000363.1:0-3508 GCA_050011475.1 Syntrophales bacterium | reverse complement strand
TCAGTGGAAAGAAACGGTTTATGGTCAATGCCGACACCATGCTGATGGCTGATTGTACCCCGGCACGATACTATTGCCTTACTGGCTGCGTTTTTCAATACCTGCCATCGACGAAGTGTTTCCCCCGGATCGGCGGCGGCCCGGTAAAGATATGTAACGTAGATACCGGAACCGCTTGGATAAAAATGGGATAGGTGCGTAAATATAAAAACGCGCTCTCCAACATCTTTTAAGCCATCCCGCAGGGCGTTTTCTATGGCATCAATCGTGGCAGGCACATTACTCCATGGCACTGCGGTTTCCACTGTATCGATTGTGTATCCGGCCTCCCAAATCGTATTTCTTAGATACGGTGATCGGAAACGATTCTTTTGCCATTGCTTGCCGAACACGCGTCCTACATGGATGCCGCCGTAACATTTACATATTCCCAAAGCATCAAGACAGGCCATTTTGACCATTGACTTTTTCCCGGTGAAACCTAGCATCAGCATGCACTTGCCATCCCTGACCCCCCTGAGCGATAAAAATCCTTCTAGAGCTCCTATAAGTTTTTTATGTCCGGCCAGGGCGAGTGTGGTTTCCGTTTCCGGTGCCGTACTGAGTCTGATCATGGAAAGGGGGAGCCGCGATTGTACAATCTCTTTGGCCGCCTCTATACCGCGTGTGAAATCGGGGAAAAAAACACCATGAAATGCCTCTTTCTCAGGCAGCGGTGTCACACGGACAATGGATTCCGTAATGATGCCAAACCGGCCTTCAGAACCGAGGACCATTTCCCGAATATCCGGCCCTGCGGCTGATGCCGGATGCGGAAGGAAATCCATACTTCCGACAGGGGTTTCCATTCGTCCGCCGGCAAACAGCTTCTCGATACGCCCATAGCCGAGGGATTGCTGACCACTGGAGCGCGTTGCAACCCATCCGCCGAGCGTCGAATATTCGAAAGATTGGGGGAAGTGCCCCAGGGTGCATCCCTTTGCATTTAATTGCGCTTCAAGGTCGGGCCCCGCGATGCCGGCTTCAAATGTCGCCAGGCCGCTCTTTTCGTCAAATTTGACCAGGCGTTTCATACGCCGCATATCTACGGCCAGCACAGGCTGACTGCGGGGAAGCGGGTTGATATGGCCGGCAACACTCGTACCTCCGCCATAAGGAATCAACTGAATACCCTGATTCATCGCAAAACGGATGAGATCCTGTACATCCTTATCATTCACAGGATACGCCACACCATCCGGAAAAGCGGGGACACGGCCGCTACGCAGTGCTATCCAGTCACCCAGGCTCTGCCCGCAGGAGTGGCGCACACGATCATCGGCATCTATTTTGATCAGGGAGTGGGATGGCAGGCGGGATGTCGGCACCTGTGCAACCACATCTTCAAGTTTTACATCTTTGGGAGGTTTACCGGCACCGACTTTACCCTCCAGAAACGTATTCGCATCCGGAGGAAGGTGGTAAATGATCGAATCGTCGCCCCATCCATTCCATCGTCTCACGGCAGTTCTCCTTTATTCATATATTTTACTTCTATTAATATAATACATACAGGGATAAAGCTAATACTTTTTTGATATAAGTATATGTCTTCAAATGGTTTTGGATAAATTGGATCAAAAACTATGAGAGGGATTCAGCACCCATATAAACCTGATCTGCCCCCGATACTTGTACCACATGTTAAGTTAGAATTCTGCCATTTTCTATTTCTCAATGCAGGTATGCCTCCGGTGCTGGAGGATGGTAATTCAAAGCGCTACCTGCATTGCTCCGATGAAGGCACGCAGTTCATCAGCATCACGGGCAGTTGATGCCGGGGCCTCGTTCAAGTCAGCCTCTTTGACTATAGGAGTAAGGTCAGACCAGCTCTCCCTCAGATGGGCCGCATGGAGGACCATCGGCAGGACCGATTGGGGACTCTTATCGGTAAGGAACTGGGAAGCATTGGGGGTAGATAGATACATATCTTCCTTCTTGGAAAGCAAGCCCATTACCACCAAGGCATCTAGGAGAATGGTCAGGCCTCGCAGATCGGCATTCAGTATGTTTGAAAGATCTTTGGCGGTTGACGGAACTTCGTCCAGAAGGGTGAATAGATTCATCTCGGCCGCCGACAGAAGAATTCGGCTTTTCATGAACTGCCGGGCGATCTTCAGGATGCTTCAGGGCTATTATCCAGTTTCATAGGCACCGTCCGATAGGTTCAGTTCTATTTCGTCAGGCACTGATCTACTTCAGGAAATGTAAGATATTTAAAGTTAGAATTCTGAGATTTTTTGGCTGTTGATCCGGCATGAACATTAAATTGCATAAAATTATTTGCGCCTTTCACCCAGTGCTCAATGGGCTGATCAGGAAATCCGACATCCATCTTTGTATTTTGCTATACTCAACACCACCGGCATGCAATTTCCCTTTTCTCTTGACAGATCCCCTCCGCCCTTCTATCGTCACAATCGTGTGATTTCTCATACAGAGCAAAAGGATGAACAGCCGTGCCCCGATGCGGCGGGAAGAACAGAGAGCATAAGCATGTGCGATAGAAAAGTCGAAAACATCTCCGGAAACGCCCCTGGAGATAATCACCGTAGCTGCTTTAGCAGCAGGGAGGGGGTCTGTTTCCGGAGGCTGCTGTTGCTTCTGTTGCTGATCCTGTTGTTGCCCGTTTCCTCAGTGGCCGAAAACCTTACCTGCGGCCGCCTGCCCATGCTGATGGAAACGTGCCTAGTCAACCACTACGCGATGAAGAACATGACTGGGGATATCAAGACCCACGCTGTCGACCAGATGATCAAGCGTCTTGATCCCTCTAAAACGCTGCTGTATGAGTCCGATGTGGAAACGCTGAACCCGGTTTTACAAGGTGTGTTTGCAAGCATGCAAGCGGGCGACTGTGCCGCGCTGCCGCAGATTTACGACGTGCTCGTCGCTCGGGCGCGTGAGAACGAGGCCATTGTCAAAAAGATTCTGGGGCCGGACTATCGACTTGACGAGACGGTGGAGTTGAACGTCAATGTGAACAAGCGCCCCTATGTGAAAACGACGGCTGAAAAGCATGATCTCCTGAGAAAGGTCGTGCAATTCCAGATCGAAAACGCCCTGCTTGCTGGCGTGGATATAGCGGAAGCCAAGAAGCAGCAGATTCACCACTATGAACTGCAGACAATGCGGGTAGTCGAGCGCAATCCCGAAAAGCTCATTACGAGCGCCGCCGAGGCTTTCGCCCTAGCCTTGGATCCGCACACGAACTACCTGCCCCCCGAAAACTTCCAGGACCTCGAGATTCAGATGCAGCTTTCCCTGGAAGGGATAGGAGCCTCACTCAGCAGCGACAACGGTTTTACCGTTATTGAAGAGTTAATTCCCGGCGGAGGCGCCGAGCGCTCAGGCCTACTGAAGCTAAAGGACAAGATCATCGCTGTGGCACAGGAAGGGGAACAGCCCGTTGACGTCATCGATATGGACCTTCACGACATTGTCAAGATGATCCGCGGCAAGAAAGGCA
>JBEKJA010000362.1:0-3515 GCA_050011475.1 Syntrophales bacterium | reverse complement strand
ACTATTTTTTCAGTTTAACGGTATTGCTGAAGCGGAACCTACAGAAGTGACTCTTTTCCCTTCTTCCGCCCTTGTCAGGGAGACTGCATCCCTGGCCATTCTTTCAGTTGACGCAATCCAAAAGAAAGCCGTTTTCACCCTTCCGCAACAGGCCGACCCTGAATCTCTCGTCGCCAGCCTGGCTGTAAATGGGAAATTACAGATTGAGGATGTCACCTGGCGCAAAATTACTCAACAGGACGAAGCAAAAATTGCCGATTTGCGTGAGAGGATTCAAACCGTGAAGGCAGAGCGTTACGGTCAGGCGGCTGCCATTCAGTCCCTGGAAACACAAATCCAGTTCTGGCAGGCCCAGGTGAAAGCGAGGGTTAAAAATATCAACGAAGCGGCCAGTATGGCATCCATCATCGGGCGAAATATGCGTAAGGCGGTTCAAGAAAAACTTGCCCAGGAACCCCTTCTCGAAAAGCTCGACAGCAGGATAAAAGAACTCGAGGAGGAATTGAGCCATATAACCGGCAAACAGGATAAGGAATGGGAGGTGACTGTATTAATGAGGGGACCTCAGACAGGCACGGTCTCTATGACATATTCATACACACTACTGGACTGTGGATGGCGCCCCATGTATCGTATCGAGGCCAAACCAAAGGCTAATACCGTCCAATTCACCTGGGAGGCGGAAATCTGGCAAAGCTCAGGGCGGGACTGGAAAGGGGTGACCATGCATCTGGCAACCCTGTGGCCCCAGGTATCCATAGACCCCCCTTCCCTGCAGGATTGGATCGTTCAGCCTCGCTCCAAGCGCCACCAGAAAAGCCTCGGGGAAGCCCGTGATGCCAACGCACCGGAATCCTTTGCAGCAGCATTCCCCATGCCAGAAGAGCGAGAAGCACTAAGCCTGAGCAGGCAGAGCACATACAGCATCTGGGCCATAGGTACCAGGGATCTTACGGCCGGTGCGCATCGGAGGTTGAAAGTGCAGGATAGCTCCTGGCCTGCGGCATTTACATACCTTGTTCGTCCGGCTATGAGCGGCCAGGCTTATGTCCGGGCAACTCTCCAATTGAATGAACCTATAGAAATACCGTTCGGCACGGCCATCTACCTGATGGAAGGCGCTGTGCTTGGGAAGCGCACCTTCTCCCTTGCCGGTCGAGAGGGAATGATCTTTTTTGTTCATGATCCGCTTGTGAAGACCAAAGCCGTCCTTCTCACATCCCAATCAGGCGGACGGACCCTGCTGGCCGATAAACAGACTTATGATTGGGAATGGCGTCTCGAAGTCGAAAACAACCATATGGATGGCGTTACAGTTCGCATGGAGGAGCCACGGCCCATAGTCAAGGATAAACGGATCAAAATGTCCTTTAAATGGGAACCGGAGCCTGCCGAACAGACACAATCCCGATTCATATGGAACCTCGAAGTCCCCACCAGCGGTAAGAAGTCGATTCTCCATGGCATTCACCTGGAGGCTCCGGCACAGATGGACCTCGACCTGGGCTGGCGCCGATGAAACCGGCAGGAACATAGCGGCGTTCTGCTTTGCCCTTCGCCTTATTGACACGGGTACGTTTTCTCTGTTATAGGAGCCGTCAAAATCCCGTTTGTTCAATTACCATGTAACGAAAGAGGAAGACATTGCCTGATAAGCGACTTGTAAGTGGTATGCGCCCTACCGGCAGACTGCACCTGGGAAACCTTCTGGGAGCCCTGCAAAACTGGGTGGACCTTCAAAATAGCGGCCTTTACGATTGTTTTTATTTTATAGCGGATTGGCACGCTCTGACCAGTGATTATGATCAAACGGAATCTCTGAAAAATTATAGAACGGAGATTATCATCGACTGGCTTGCCTCCGGGCTGGACCCTGAGAAGAGTACCCTGTTTATCCAGTCCGCAATCAAGGAACATGCCGAACTATATCTGCTTCTGAGCATGATTACGCCATTGCCTTGGCTGGAGCGAAACCCAACATATAAAGAAATGAAGGCCGAACTTGCAGACAGAGATTTGTCGACACTGGGTTTCCTGGGCTATCCTGTTCTTCAGGCGGCGGATATCATTATGTACAAGGCTCATGGCGTTCCTGTCGGAGCGGACCAGTTGCCGCATATCGAGTTGACGAGGGAAATAGTCCGCCGCTTTCATTATCTTTACCGGGACGTCTTTCCCATTCCCGAACCGTTACTGGCCGATTTTCCCAAGATCCTTGGAATTGACGGAAGAAAGATGAGCAAGTCCTATGACAATGCCATCTATTTAAATGACCGGGGAGATGCGTTGAGAGAAAAGGTGTCACGCATGTTCACAGATCCCCAACGGATTCGAAGGAGTGACCCTGGGCGGCCGGAACTATGCAATGTCTTTGCCTTCCATGGAATTTACACTGATCCGGAAAGGCAGAAGCAAATTGAATACGATTGCATCCATGCACGGATGGGATGTACGGACTGCAAGAAGAATCTGGCTGATAAC
The DNA here is from genome assembly GCA_050011475.1 of Syntrophales bacterium. Lineage (GTDB taxonomy): Bacteria > Desulfobacterota > Syntrophia > Syntrophales > JBEKJA01 > JBEKJA01. The sequence goes on along the minus strand of JBEKJA010000362.1, from coordinate 1,034 downwards.
CTCCTTAAGGCCACGGAACCCATTCACGAACGTCAGGATTATTATGGAAGCCACCCGGACACTGTCGGGGAGATTATAGCTTCGGGGAATGAGCGGGCTCAAACTATCGCTCAATCCACCATGGAAGAAATCCGTGAAGCCATAAGAATTTAACATGACTTATGAAATCAAGCTCGACATTTTCGAAGGCCCCCTTGATCTTCTGCTGTACCTTATCAGGAAGAATGAGATAGACATATATGACATTCCCATCGCATTGATCACGGAGCAGTACCTCCAATACCTTGATATCATGCGATCCATGAACCTCGACCTTGCGGGAGAGTATCTTGTCCTTGCATCCACCCTATTGCTTATTAAATCAAAAATGCTTCTTCCCGAACCGCCAATGGACGGTGAACAGCCGGAAGAGGAAGACCCTCGGGCCGAGCTGGTCCGGCAACTCCTCGAATATCAGGCATACAAGGAGGCTAGCCTTACCCTGGCCAGCCGCCCTCTTCTCGAGAGAGATGTATTTAAACAGGCCTATGCACCCTTCACCCTCGAGGATGAAGAGTTGGAGCCAGTCATCGAAGCCAGCCTTTTTGATCTCGTTGAAGCATTTCAGCGAATTGTCGCAAATCTCGAACCAGGTGTTACTTTGGAAATTGATACGGAAAAACTCTCTCTGACAGACAGGATCCATGATATCCTGGAGCGGCTTACGGAAAAACACTCCATCATGTTTGAGGAACTGCTTCTGGAACGCAGGGACCGGCGATGGATTGTTTTTACCTTTCTGGCTATCCTCGAACTCATGAAAACACACATCATCAAGGCATACCAGCCAGGTCCTTTCGGGCAGATCCGCATTCGCATTGCCGTTAAACTGTGAAGGTAAGGAAAAACATCCATGGAAGACATCAAGTCAATCATAGAAGCGCTTCTTCTCGCGTCGGAATCTCCACTCAGTGTCGAACGAATCCACGATATCCTCCCGGATACGGAAAAAAAAGAGATCCAGCGGATCATTGATGAACTGATCGCGGATTATA
>JBEKJA010000361.1:0-3517 GCA_050011475.1 Syntrophales bacterium | reverse complement strand
TGAAACATTTGATATGATCGTGATCGGCGGCGGCATTACCGGTGCGGCCGTGGCCTATGATGCCGCATGCCGGGGGTTGAGCGTTGCACTTGTGGAAAAAAACGATTTTGGCTGGGCGACATCCGCCGCTACGTCCAAGGTAATCCACGGTGGCCTGCGTTACCTGAAAACCTTTGAAATCGGGCTGGTGCGCGAATCTCTCAAAGAACGCAGGATCATGGGGAATATAGCGCCCAACTATGTCTATCCTACAGCATTCATGTTCGTCAATCCGTCGTTGATCATGAAGATCGGCCTTTTCGTCTACGATCTGCTCGCCTTTGATAAGAAGTTCACATGGGACAAAAGCAAAAAAATCCCCAACCACTTCGCCCTCTCAAGAGAAGAAGTCATACAACAGGTGCCGAATGTAAAGCAGGATGGGTTGAAGGAAGCCAGGGTGTATTATGACAGCCTCAATATTTTCCCCGAACGGATGACGCTTACCTTCTTAAAATCGGCCATTCATTACGGGGCCGGGGTCGCAAACTATACAAGGGTAGAGGATTTTTTCATCACGGAAGGAAACAGGGTTTCCGGCGTTGTGGTGAGGGATCTTGTGAACAAGAAATCGCATACCATCAAGGGGGAACTTACCATTAACTGTACGGGGCCCTGGGCGGATATTGTCCTCAAAATGGCCAAAAAGGGCAAGTCGCAGGATAAGATTCGCCGCTCCGAGGGGATTCACCTGATTGTCCGAAATCTTATCAATGATAAGGCCGTTGGCACCATGACCAGAACAGGCCACTTTTTTCTGATTCCCTGGCGTGGATACTCGTTAATAGGAACGACAGATAAAGAGTATCCTGGAACTCCGGATGAATATCACGTGACAAAGCAGAGTATTCTGGAGCTGCTGGACACGGTGAACCAGGACTTCGGCAACAATAATCCCATCCAATACAACGACGTGCTGTTTTCTTACGGCGGCCTGCGCCCCCTCCTTGATGCAAAAGGAAAGGATATACATACCACTACCCGCAAATACGAGATTTATGACCACTCAGACGAAGGGCTCAGCGGCCTTATTACGGTTGAGGGCGGCAAGTTCACCACCAGCCGTAACCTTGCACAGAATGTTTTAAAAGTCGCCGAAAGGAGATTGGGGGAAAAGCCCGGCAGGTGCATAACCCACAAACAGCGGCTTATCGGATGCGAGATAGATGACATCGAAAAATTTATTGACACCATTAAAACAAAGAACCGCGATTTTACCAATAAGACCATCGAATACCTGGGTAGAAATTACGGCACGGAGTATGACAGGGTTCTGACGCTTGCGCGACAGGATAAAAAGCTGGCGGAAATCGTAAACGCAGACGGTGAAATCCTGGCCGAGGCGGTATATGCGATCCGGGAGGAAATGGCGTTCACGCTGAAAGACATTCTCTTCAGGAGAACAGGGATTGGGACATTGGGCCATCCTGGTGAAGCCGTACTGGGGAAGGTTGCCGATATTACAGCAAATGAGTTTGGCTGGAGCGCTGATAGGAAAGAAACAGAAATTCTTGAAGCCGTGAAAGCCTTCAAGCTTCCCGAATGAAGTCGGCCTCACTTTGTAAGATTGCCGCGCTTCGCTCGCAATGACACCAAAAGGTAAACATTGATCCATATGATCCAGCAGCCGATTACATATTGGGGTATCCCCCAGCTTGATTTATTGACTCAGCTTAATGCCAAGGAAGAAGGATTAAGCAGTGAGGAGTCAGAAAAACGACTGGTTCAATATGGCGCGAATCTGCTTAAGCTGCCCACAAAGCGGTCTGATGCACTATCATTGCTTCTCGCTCAATTTAAGAGTCCCATCGTCCTGACTTTGATTTTCGCCGCGGTGCTTTCTTCATTTCTTCATGATCCGACAGATGCCATCATTATTCTGATCATCGTTCTGGTCAGCGGTCTTTTAGGGTTCTGGCAGGAGCGGGGTGCTGCCAATGCCATGGAAAAACTCCTGGCCATCGTGAGCATCAAGGCCACAGTTATCCGGGACGGAGACCAGAAAGACATACCCATTGAAGCCGTTGTTCCCGGAGACGTTCTTATTCTTAATGCAGGGGATGCTATCCCTGCCGATTGTTTGATTCTGGGATCCAGAGATCTCTTTGTAGACGAAGCAACTCTGACAGGTGAAACCTATCCCGCAGAGAAGGAACCTGGCACATTGCCGGTGGAAACAAGCCTCAGTGCGCGAACAAACTGCCTCTTCATGGGTACTCATGTCATCAGCGGCACAGCCAGGGCGGTCGTGGTTCTTACCGGGAAGCAAGCGGAATTCGGCAAGATCTCCGAGAGGCTTAAGCTCAAGGTTCAGGAAACCGAATTTGAGCATGGGATCAAACAGTTTGGTTATTTGCTGCTTGAAGTTACCCTGACCCTTATCATAGCCATATTCGCCATCAATGTTTTCTTCCATCGTCCTGTTCTTGAATCCTTCCTATTCTCTTTGGCCCTCGCTGTCGGATTAACACCGCAACTGCTGCCGGCCATTATCAGCATCAACCTGTCCCACGGTGCAAAACGAATGGCTCAGCAAAAAGCCATCGTCAAGAGGCTCGCCTCTATTGAAAACATCGGAAGTATGGATGTGCTCTGCTCGGATAAGACGGGAACTCTGACGGAAGGAACCGTACACCTTCATCAGGCCTGGGATATTGAGGGCAATTCTAGCGACCGTGTTTTTTTTCATGCATATCTGAATTCCTTCTTTGAAAAGGGTTATTCCAATCCTATCGACGAAGCCATCTGTTCTTATAGACAGCCGGATGTTTCCGGCTATAAGAAAGTAGATGAAGTCCCCTATGATTTTATCAGGAAGCGATTGAGCATCCTGGTTGAAAAGGACGGCAGGCACTTGATGATTACGAAGGGAGCGCTTGCCAATGTGCTGGCTGTCTGTCCTTTTGCGGAAAATCCGGCGGGGGATAAAAAGGATATCGCTGCGGTAAATCAACAGATCCAGCAGAGATTTGCGGATTTGAGCAGTCAGGGATTCCGTGTGATCGGTATTGCCTGCCGGGATATGGGAAAAGAATCCGTTATCAACAAAGATTCCGAGCAGAACATGACATTCCTTGGTTTCCTGCTTTTCTTTGACCCACCCAAAAAAGGAATTTCTGAAACGATTGACCTCCTTAAGCGGCTGGGAGTTTCCCTCAAAATCATTACAGGCGATAATCGCCTTGTTGCCGCCAAGGTAAGTCAGGATGTGGGAATGCATGATGCAAAAATCCTTACCGGGACTGAACTCTATGGGATCAGCAATGACGCTTTGCTGCAGAAGGTAAAAGAAACAGATATTTTTGCGGAAGTGGAGCCCAATCAGAAAGAACGCATTATTCTTGCACTCCGCAAGGGTGGGCATGTTGTGGGATATATGGGGGATGGCATCAATGACGCCTCAGCCCTCCATGCCTCTGACGTTAGCATTTCTGTCGATACGGCAGTGGATGTGGCGAAGGAATCGGCTGACATTATA
>JBEKJA010000360.1:0-3522 GCA_050011475.1 Syntrophales bacterium | reverse complement strand
CCCCATATAGAGGGTAGCTATGGACTGATAACTGTAACCCCGTAATCGAAAGAAAGCGGGGTTTTGTGTTTTTGGGAAGGAGGTTGACATGGACAGACGAAAGGAATGTTCAGAAATGGACAGAAGAGAATTCCTAAGAGTTGGTGTTGCAGGTTCAGCATTTACTTTACTCGGGGTTGAAAGCCTTGCCGACGCTATGCAATCATCGTCGGGGATTTTTGCCTTTCCCACGCCTATCTATCGAACTCTGGGCAGAACAGGACTGAAGATCACGATTGTAAGCTTTGGGGCGATGCTGACACCTGAGCCGGAAGTGATAAAGGTGGCCCTTGATCATGGTGTCAATTATGTTGACACGGCGAGACGATACATGGGTGGCAAGAACGAGGAAATAGTGGCACTAGCATTGAAAGACAGACGTGACAAAGTGTATGTGGCGACAAAGACTGCATCGCACTCAAAGGAGGACATTATTAAAGATGTTGAAGCCAGCCTGAAGGCACTGGGTACCGACTATGTTGATGTCATCCAACTCCACAATCTCACCGGTAAGAATGATCGGATATTTGTTCCGGAGATTCGGGAAGCGCTTGTCAGATTACGAGAGCAAGGTAAAGTACGTTTCTTCGGGGTTACCACCCACAAAAATGAAGCAGAGGGGCTCCAGGCGATTGTGGATGATAAGGAGCGGTTTTTAGACACGGCCCTCGTGAAATATAATTTCAAGAGTGAAGCAGAGACAAAGCAGGCAATAGCAAGGGCTGCCCAGGCGGGAATTGGAGTCATTGCAATGAAGACGCAGGCAGGAGGATACGAAACCAATGAACTGGGCCCGGTTAGTCCACACCAGGCAGCCCTGAAATGGGTACTTCAGAACACGAATGTCACTGCTGCAATTCCCGGCATGAGAGATATATTGCATCTAAGAGAAGACATTGCGGTCATGGGAATGCGTTTTGGGTATCTTGACGGACTGATCCTGAAACGTTACGGCAAGGCAGTGCAACCTTATTACTGCCATCTTTGCGGAAAATGCGAATCTACATGTCCAAAGGATGTGGCAATCAGTACAATCAACCGTTGTCTCATGTATGCAGAAGCTTACAGGAGTCATGTACTTGCCCGATCAACATATCATGAGATTCCGAAATCCCTTTCCGCCTCCTCATGTCTGGATTGCTCAAACTGTGCGGCAAGGTGTGTCAATGGACTTGATATTCAAGCTAAGATGAAACGTGCGAGAAAATTGTTCGCTTAAATGAGCTATACACGTTGTTTCTGATAAGAGGCGGGGACATCCATGTATCGATTCGGGGTTATCTCATCAATCATTATATGTGTTTTTATGGTTAGTGTGGGTGTTTCAGTCTCAACAGTCCATGCGGATGGCGATGCCATTAAAAGTGTACTTCCTGCACATGGTTTTGCCAAGGACTGGGTGATGAAGAACACTGTAATGTTCTATGATAAGGATACCCTGTTCGACCATATAGATGGTGAAGCTGAGCTTTATTTTCCTTATGGCTTCGATGTTCTTGCCACGGCCACTTATATAAACACAAAAAACCCGGATCTGTGGATAGTGGCTGATATCTATAGGATGGGTTCTTTACTCGATGCTTTTGGGATTTATTCGAATTTTCGAAGGTCAGGTACTACGGAGGTTGCCATTGGCGCCGAGGGATTCGTATCTTCCTCTCAGTTGATGTTTTATCAGGACAGGTATTTTGTGAGACTGCAAGCAACGGGAACAACAAGTCTGGAAAAAGATACATTCCTTACATTAGGTCGAATTCTGTCAAAGAACCTCCCGTCCAATATAGCCCGTCCCAGGGAACTTAAGGTTCTGGAGATACCGGATGTTGTGCCTAAGAGTGAACGATATATTGCTCAGAGCCTCCTGGGATATGCCTTTTTCCACCGAGGCTTGATTGCAGATGCAATGCTGCAAGGCGAGAAAGTGCAAGTATTTGTTGTTCACGAGGATTCTAAAGAAGCCGTACAAAAGGCCTTTGAACAATACCTCTCTTACCTGAAAATAGAGGGACGGGACGTCCACCAGACAGAAATATCGGATCGAATCAATCTATCGGCGATTGATCCCTTATACGGGAAAGTGTTTGTGGAACAGTCAGACCGCTATATTATCGGCGCTGTCAGAGTAAAAGGGACTTTTGTAGCGCAACAACTTATTGAACGGCTGCGGGAAAAACTTGGGAGCAACTAAGCGGCACTCATGGAGTATGGATTTCAATAAACATCAAACTTAAAAAAGAATATAAAGGAAGTTCTTATCAGTTAATATCAATTCAATAGAAAACCCTTGATGACTAAAGAGGTGTTGAGAGCCATGCCCACATGTCGAGTTAACGATATCTACCTCTACTATGAAATCACAGGTCAGGGTCCTCCTCTTTTATTCATCCACGGCTTGGGTTCCAGTACTAGGGATTGGGAAAACCAAGTCCCTTTTTTCTCTCAGCGTTTCCAGGTAATCACTTTTGACGTTCGCGGGCATGGCCGATCTGGAAAACCCCGTGGCCGCTATACCATTCCCATATTCGCTGCCGACACATCGGCCTTCATGCGAACGTTAAACATCGTTCCAGCCCATGTTGTTGGTTTTTCAATGGGTGGCATGATCGCTTTTCAGCTCGCCGTGACAGAGCCTGATCTCTTTCGAAGTCTCACCATTATCAACAGCGGCCCGGAACTTATTTTTCGCACGTTAAAAGAAAAATTTCCGTTCTTCATAAGGCGTGTCATCGTCCGTCTCTTCGGTATGCGCCAAATGGGCACCGTTCTGGCAAACACCCTATTCCCGAAACCGGAACACAAAAACCTTCGCGATCGGCTGATCCAGCGCTGGTCGGAAAATGATAAGCAGGCCTATATAGCCTCCATTAAGGCCATCTCCAACTGGACCGTTATGGACAAAATCCATATGATAGCATTCCCTACATTGATCATCTCTGCCGATATGGATTACGCCCCAGTCGCCTGGAAGGAGACCTATGCGTCAAAAATCGTCGGCGCAAAGGTGGCCATCATCCGTGATTCACGACATATGACACAACTTGAACAGCCAGAACAACTCAATCAAACCATTATGGCCTTTCTCTCAAAAGTAGATTAATTTATGAATATTGAATGTCAAAATTCTATTAAGCATTACTTCCCGTAATCCTCAATTCTGACAACTGCCATTTCAGAACAGTTGTAGGAGAACTAAACAATCTCTTCCTCCTGAAATCAATAGACTTGCCTTTCTCGCATGAATACAAGACTTTAATGCGTAGTGATCACGTCCTTTAGATAATCATTGAGGCACAAGGGCGCTTTTCTTATACACACTTTCTGTAAAATCAAATCTCCGAGAGCAAATATAGGGTTTCATCCATGAAGATCCGGTGGTTCAATTCATCAAAACCTCACGGATTTTCGTCAGTGTCTGGATCTGTTTTTCCGTCAAGTCCACATTATATGAAAGCGTGTTCAAAATCTTAAGAGCTTTCTTCCGGT
>JBEKJA010000359.1:0-3536 GCA_050011475.1 Syntrophales bacterium | reverse complement strand
ACACCTTCAATAACTCCCTTGGTATAGAAACCTTTTTTTGTATGTTTAGTAATCTCTTCAATGACGGTTCTGTACCGGGGTGCATCAATAGTAAAGCATAATCGAGTTCCTACAGGACTGTTTTTATATTTTTCATAGATATCATAAGGAACTTTTTTCCCATCACTATTGAAGCAGAACTTTGGGTAAAGAAATTTTCTCTGCTTGTTCATTTTCATTTCCTCCCTTTCCGGTTAGGATACATATATCCAAATAAAAAACCCCGTCTTATGTAAAGGACAGGGCTGGGTACTTCAGGTGCAACCTCCCTATATTGGGAGGTGAGAAATATTCAGTTTTCAAATAAAATCAATTACATTGACGGTTGAAGCATACGCCTATACCTTCTGAAGTCAAGGCATATTAATTCAAAATGTAACAGCATGATTTCTATTGGAAATCATCATATTAAAGTCAATATCTCTATAAAAGCTTTGTAGGAGAAAGAGGTGATGTGGCCCGGCCCCCCGATTTTCCAACCGCCCCCGGCCGTAGCCTTCTTCATACCCGCCAAGATATTATTGACATACAAGCCAAAATTACTAAATTAACAGCGAGCTCTTGTAAAACTACTATCTGGCTCGTAAGGAGGTGTACCATGAGCATTGCGGAAGCTTTCAATCAATCGTGGTTTTCACGATTCATCAATAACCCGGCCGGCCGCATTTTTCGTCTGGTCGCCGGTACGGGATTTCTCGTAGTTGGTTATTTGTTCCGGGATCACCCTCTCGGCGTGATCTCCATGGCGTGGAGCGTTCTCCCGTTGAGTGCCGGGGCGTTCGACCTTTGCTATGTTAGTGCGGTCTTGGGCGGCCCATTGTCCGGGGTAAAGATCCGCGAGGCACAGAGTCAGCAGTCCCACATGGCGGCCCGGAATACGATATAGCCATAGCGGTATTTCCGCTCCAAGCCCGGCCCCCGCTTTTTTGGCTACCTCTGCCATATGAGGTAGCCCCTCCCGGGGCCCCAACACTACCCATCAGGCCGATTTTGGGCCCTTCCCACCCATGTCAGATAAGCATTCTTTTTGGCTGTGATTGGAGGCGTCTGGGGGGCATAGATTAGATATACTTTCAGAAAGGAACCCACCATGCTTGATGCAAGGATTGATAAAAGCCAAGTCCCAGATGTCTATCGGAAGATTGCTCCTATCTATGACATATGGGGGTTGCTGACCGAGTCAAAGGCTCGAATCCGGTGCCTGAAGTTGGCGGCAATCCGGGATGGGGAGTCCGTCCTTGAAGTGGCGGTGGGCACCGGAATGGCTTTCGCAGAGATTCTCAAATCCAATCCATCAGGTCGAAACGAAGGGATTGACTTGATGGAGCAGATGTTAAACCGTGCCAAAAAAAAGGCGGCCAAGACAGGAGCAACAAACTATCATTTGAGTCTGGGAGATGCTTATGCACTCGCCTTTCCTAACGCAAGTTTTGATGTCGTGATCAACAATTATATGTTCGATCTCACGCCAGAGAAAGATTTCAAAACAGTTCTGGGTGAATTTAAGAGGGTCTTACGTCCGGGGGGACGATTGGTTATGGTAAATATGTCCATGTGCGAACGGTGGCATCATGCCCTATGGGAGTTGATCTACCGGCTAAATCCCGCCTGTCTTGGTGGATGCAGGGGTGTTTATATCCTGCCGTATCTGGAGTCTCTTAGATTTAAACAGATCAAAAGAGAATATATCAGCCAGATGACCTTTCCAACTGAAGTAGTTTATGCTGTGAAGCCAAAATGATATTTCATGCTATTGGTTTAATCGGGAAAAGCATGAAAGTCGCCATGGAATAAACATGGGCACTTTCTGCTGGTATTGCCTGTATATCTCCCCGAAATCGGAGATCATGTCCCTTTCTTCAAGCAATGTAGCTATATAAATCCACACACTCCATAGAATGTTGAAAAGCAGTCTGTCCGGAGTGAGATCGGGGTATGACCAGATAAGGATCAACGTAAAAAGATAGAGGGGGTGGCGGACGTAACGGTAGGGGCCTTTGATGGTTAATGGTATTTCTTTTGACTCTTTTCCTCGAAGGTGACGCAATATTACCCTGATGCCTAATGGATCGAAATGGCCAAGAGCTCTCGATCCCCAGAAAAAACCTGCTATGGATGCGGCAAAGGCCATCCGTAAAAACCATCGAAAAGGACCATAAGCAGTTGCGACATTACCGGTTGTACTCTGCCAGAATAACAGCACGATGAATAAAGCAATGCCGGATGAGATCGCATAAACAGCACCGATGTATATTTCCGGGATGTACTGTGCCAGATAGCGGCGAAATGATTTCCTCACCATCACGCTGTGCTGGATGAAGAAGATCAGGGAAATGAAGGCATCCAGCATCAGCGCAATGTTGTCGGTCAATCCCAGCCTTACCAAATGCCATGGCCCCGCATAACAAAACGCGCCGAAGGCAATAAATGAACCAAAGCCGATTGTGTAAGCTAAAAATATCACGATGCGGGGCATATAGGTATGCATGGCAGCTGCCTAGCTTCTATTTTATAATGTCTTTCTCTACTTACCAGATTCGGTCTCCTGCGGTGTCTTTGTCTTGAAGAATGCGGGCATCATTTGCATCATTCCACCGCACATGGACATCATTTTTTCTGCCATTGCCTTCTTGTCTGTTTCTGAGTTACTGCCTGTTGTCATGCAAGGGCATACCGCAACCATTTTCTCCCCACAGGCCATCATTTTTTTCTTGTCCTCATCCGACATACCCTTTATGCATCCTTCCATCATCTTGCTAAACATTGCTTCCATTGCATACCTCCTTTGTTTTGTTGTTATTTGTTCTTGGTATCCCCCTCATGAACCCTTTATAGACCATCCAGACGCCTAAAAGAATGAATACTGCGGGCCAGAAGTGAATCGCATGTAACCATGAAAAATCAAGCAGTCCCACATTTACCCCAAGCCACATCAGGCCAACTATAACCAACAGAATGCCGATTTTCTTTTTTCGAGTAGGATTCCTTTGATGGGTCCAAGATCTACAAACTAGATTGTCAAAGTTTTTTGATTCTACTTGACTGATTGACATGATTTTTCTCCTTTTCCTTCTTTCCTGCTATGCTTGAGAAATGACAGCGGGATTGAATTATTACTTTTGTATATTTGTATGATTTTCGAAATATATAATAATGAAAATTCCCCCTTTGTCAAGAGATTATTTCATATATTTTTATGATTATGATAAGGCTTTGAATATATTTATTATTTATGATCGCCCGTGAGGTATTTCACCATCATCCTGATGGTTTCTTCCACAGGCTGGCAAAGAATCGTCTGGCCCCGTCGTTCACAGCGGACAAGGTCGGCATTGCGGAGCTCCTTGATGTGATGGGAAATCGTGGATAGGGAAATATCAAAATTGCTGGCCACGTTGCAGACGGATGGACGCATTTCCTGATCCAGCGATGCCTTTACCCTTCCGAGACGAATGTTTTCAAATATTGCCAGACGCGTTTCATTAGACAGGGCTTTG
>JBEKJA010000358.1:0-3557 GCA_050011475.1 Syntrophales bacterium | reverse complement strand
GTCATTTCGCACCTCCTTGGGATAACAGGTCCCGGTAGGCAGAGAGATCCGGTTTACCTGCCTTAACCATACGGAGGTGCTTACAGCCATCGAGCAGAAAAGTTGTGTTTTGCCATGAGAAGCGGGGAACCAAAAACTGCAGGACCGCATCCCGGCTGTGAGCTTGAATAAGAAGAGCTTTCTCGACCGCTTCCCGGAGTTTAACCATGGGGTAGTCCTCAAGAAGCCTCAAAATCCGGATAAACTCCCTGAGTCCCTCTCCTTCTTTTGTCTCTTCCCCTTGGAGACGACGGCGAAGAGTGTCAAAGCAATCGGGCAAGTTGAGATCCATCAGAGGCCGGGCATGATCTATGGAACCCGGCTTTTGTTCCAGAAGGGGCAAATAATGATGGTAGTCGAAGAAGATTCCTTCCTTACCCCAAGATCGTAAATGCTCCGCTACCACCCTGTCCAGGTGGCATAAAACGACCCGGTCCACATAGCCTTTGACCAGGATTTCATGGTGGGCATAAGAGACCGGAACGGAGTAGTCATTATCATCGAAACGGACCAGGGATAAAGAATTCGCTCGCGTGGGCTGTTTTCTGCATGCATCAAACGCAACAACGGGCAAGGGTAAGAATGCGGCCTGATCTTCCTGGAGCCTTTCGGCTTTCGTCCCAACCTTCCCCCGAAGATGCCGTTTCAGGTCCTCACGGCACATCTGGGCCAGTTTGCTATTGAGCTCATTTAAATCACGGACCTGAGGAACTGGAACGAAAAAGTTTAACCGGGCAAATTTGACCACACCTTCTACCACCCCTTTCTCATTCGCACGGCGTACCCGGCAAAAGTGCTCCCTGAACAGATAGTGACTTTGTAGCTTCAAAAAACCATCCGTTAGTATCCGGTTGCGAGAACCAATGATCTTTGACACTAACACCTTACTATTATCGTAGCTGATCCGGTTTGGGACACCTCCAAAACTCTCAAATGCCTGAACATGGCCCAACCAGTGGCTCTCTGTACATTCACGCTCAAAAGCCATGATGAAAAAGGCATCTGAGTACGGCAGGACCATCACGAAAAACCCCACCTTCCTCAATACCCCGGAAATCTTCACCAGCGCATAACCAAAATCGACCTGCGCCTCTCCCGCCCGGTGGATCAAAGGCATAAACACTTCTTGCGTCACCCGCAGGAGTTCTCTCACCGCTTCCTTTACTTGGGTGTATTTACCCTCGTAACCCATCTCCCGGATACGTTCATAGATCCGCTTGGCGGTGTGGCGTTGTTTTTTCGGCAGGGACTTGTCTGCTTCGATAATTTGAGCGATCCGCTCAAGGTAGGAACCAATCTTTGGCTTAGGCCGGGCCTCCTTCATCTGATAACCAGGTGGCTCGGGATACTTCAATATCTTCTTTAACGTCTCCCAGTGGATTCCTTCACGCCGGAGTACCTCTCGTTTCTTCCGTTCCTCTCTCAATACCTCAAGTCGTATCTTCGCCCACCACTCCATGCCTGTGTACACTCCTCTCTCCTCCTTCGGAATGAAATCCGAATCTCCCATCCCGAAGGAAAATAATTGAGGGTGTCACAGTTTTCAACCGCCCTTTATCCCTATAAGTATTTAATTGCTAATACATTGAATATGATATAGATTTTGAATAAGTTTAATAGGTTAAACAGTCTACAGAGATTGAAAAAGGAAACTTCTATGCAACGTAAAAAAGAGTCAAAATCTCAAAGCAAGCCGAAAAAATCTGATGATCTGAAGAAATCGGCTGAAAAGATGGAAATGGTCTTTTCGGAAGGCCACGAACTGTTTACAAAACTCATTTCAGTTATACCGGATGTTGTTGTACTAACGGATATGAATGGGAAGATCATTTTTATAAATGATATTGGTGTTCAGTTAGCTGGTTATTCCCGTGCAAAAAAACTCATCGGGAAAGATGCGCTTTCTTTAATCGTACCGCAACAAAAGAATAAAGCGAGAAGAGACTTCACACGGATACAAAGGGAAATGGTTGGTCCTAAAGAGTATATATTATTAGATATCAGGGGTGGAAGCAGCATACCCTTCGAGTTAAAAGGGAATATTCTAAAAAATACCGATGGCTCACCTTTTGCTAGTGTATTTGTTTGTCGTGACATTACGGAACGAAAGAAGGCTGAAGAAGCCCTCATGAAATCAGAGCAAAGATATCGTGCCATCTTGGACAAAGCACCCGATGTTGTTCTGATTAGAGATATTAATGGAAATATCGTTGATGCTAATATCGAGGCAACTAAACTATTTGGGTATTCTAAAAAGGAGCTTATCGGCCAGCCTATTTCGAAACAGTATCCTCCTGAAGAATTGGAAAGGGCACAAAAAGCATTTGGTAGCGTAAGGCATCGGGGGAAGGCCCGTGTTGATAATATAAACGTGCTTAGGAAAAATGGTCAGAAAGTTAACACAGATGTTAGTGGAAGTTGTTTCTCTTTCGGGAATGAGATTTTATATAAAATCGTCTTTCGTGACATGACAGAACAAAGAAAATTACAAGAGCAGTTGAAGCGGGCTAAAACAGAGCTTGAAGCTACAATTGTACAGCGAACCATGGAGCTTATGCAGGCAAATACAGCTCTTAAGGTATTGCTTAACCATCAGAATCAAGAAAAAATAGAGAATGAAGAGAAGCTATCAATGAACCTCCACAATGAGATTATGCCATATATTCAGGAACTCAAGAAAGAATTGCCTAGAGAGAAAAAGCAAGCCTGTATCCAGATGATCGAAAAGAATCTGCAGAATGTGATGTCAGAATTTCTGACGCATTTACATTCTACTGCATCAAAGCTAACGCCTAAGGAAATTCAGGTAGCAAGTCTGATAAAAGAAGGTATGTCAACAAAAGAAATCGCAAGATTCCTGAATGTTTCAAGGAAGACGGTGGATATCTTCAGGTATAATATTCGGAAAAAACTTGGTTTAAACCGTAAAGAAAGCCTTATGTCTCACCTTTTATCGCTCTGACTCAGGTGACACCTGATATCAGCCTATTTTGTTGTTGCTGTGATATTCTTTTATCCAGTCATTAACCTATTTTGACCTAGGCAAATTGATCATCGAATGCCTGAAATGCTGTTTTACCCAAATTATGACAATCCACGCAACATTTCGAGCAGAGATATTCAAATACCACTAGTCTCTCTTCGATTTTGTCTAATACTTACATCCTATAGGTAATAAATAGGAAATATTTTAGTATTTTTTATACTTGATATTTTTATAGTCTTTAGTAAAATAACATATACACATAAGGAATCCTCCTATTTTTATAGAGGTTAGGGTTGGTTTACCCTAACCTCATTTTTTATATTTTAGCTGATTGTCCTTAAAGACTTCAGTATTTTGCTATATAATTCCTTTAACCAGTCTTTAACCTTCTTTAACTTGAGTGCATATTCTCTTTAATGCTCATAATTTATTATATATCCAGCTATATTAAGTAAGTGACTCGAAAAGTCCCGACGGCAGATCCACACCGGATTTAATGATGGAAAGGGCATTTTCTACGATGGCTGATCCA
>JBEKJA010000357.1:0-3557 GCA_050011475.1 Syntrophales bacterium | reverse complement strand
ATCGCCAATCCGAATTGTTCAACCATTCAAATGGTTGTTATCCTGAAACCGATTTATGATGCTGTCGGGATCAAACGAATTGTTGTATCCACCTACCAGGCTGTATCGGGAACCGGGAAAAAAGCGATTGACGAGCTTGCGGATCAGACCAGGGCGCTCATATCGTGCCAGGAGCTCTCGGTAAAGGTTTATCCGCACCAGATCGCATTCAACTGTCTGCCTCAAATCGATGTCTTTCTGGATAACGGATATACGAAGGAAGAAATGAAGATGGTCAATGAGACGAAAAAAATCCTTGAGGATTCCTCCGTGGCTGTCACTGCGACAACTGTCAGGGTTCCCGTCTTTTATAGCCATTCGGAGTCGGTTAATATAGAGACCAAAAAGAAAATAACCGCCGCTGAAGTGAGGGATCTGCTCCGTCAGGCACCTGGAGTGGAAGTTATAGACGATCCTGCAAACCGGCAATATCCCATGGCCATTCATGCGGCGGGCAAGGATGCGACATTTGTGGGCCGCATACGCGAGGATGAATCCATCGTGAACGGAATCAACCTGTGGGTTGTCTCTGATAACATCCGAAAGGGTGCCGCCCTGAATGCCGTGCAGATAGCTGAAATTTTGATTCGGGACTATTTATGAGGATTACGGGGGGCGAGGCGCGAGGGAGAAGGATCCATGCTCCCCGCATCGAATCGGTTCGCCCCACTCCTGATATGATCAGGGAAGCCCTGTTTCACATCCTGCCGTCCATGGACGGCCTGAAGTTTTTGGACCTCTTCGCCGGCTGCGGTATTGTCGGCATGGAAGCATTGAGCAGAGGCGCCGCCAGGACCGTATTTATTGAGGAGAACAAACGGACGGCTATGGCGATCAGTGGGAATCTTCAGCGATGCGGGTGGGATAAGAAGGGTGACATCCTGACCATGACCGTTGAACGAGGCCTGCATTCTGTTGAAGTGAAAGGTGAAAAGTTCCATATAATTTTTTCTGATCCACCCTACGAGAAGGGATGGGTTGGCAGAACCCTGCAGGGAATATCCCAGAGCACGGTTTGTGAGGAGAGAGCGCTTATTGTATTTCAGCACTCCATCCGGGAAGAAATAGCGGAAGAAAGCGTCGGTGAGTTTGTTTCCTGTGACCGGCGCGTGTATGGTGACACCATCATCACGATCCTGAAAAGTGAGAACTTATGAAGCGAGTTGCGGTATATCCGGGGTCCTTCGATCCAATTACAAATGGCCACATCGACATCATTAAACGGGGGTTGAGGATTTTTGACCGTCTCATCATTTTGGTTGCCTATAACCCCACGAAGGCCGGTTTATTCAGTATTCCGGAACGAATTGACATGATCATGGGCGTTATTGGAGAACTGGATGGCCGGATCCGTGTGGACAGTTTTTCAGGTCTGCTTGTCGATTACTTGAAAAAAACCAATGCCAACGTCATCCTCAGAGGCATGAGGGCTGTCTCCGATTTTGAGTATGAATTTCAGATGGCCCTGATCAACCGGCGCCTGAAACGGGATGTTGAGACCGTATTTCTTATGACGGGATATAAGTGGTTTTACACCAGTTCGAACCTGATCAAGGAAGCTGCCAGTCTGAATGGTTCTGTCAAAGGCCTGGTACCCGAACTGGTTTTGCAACGCCTCCAGGAAAAATTTAACGGGCAAAAGAAGTAGAATTTATCCTGTCTGCACGAATTTCACATGATTGCGGGAGTAGTACCATCCATGAAACTTTCTTCAAGATTAAACAGAATCAAACCGTCTGCTACACTGGCAATTACCACGAAAGCCGTGGCACTGCGTGCGGCTGGCCGTGATGTCATTGGGTTTGGGGCAGGGGAGCCTGACTTTGACACGCCGGAGCATATCCGAAAGGCTGCCATAGAAGCCATTGAGGCCGGCTTTACCCGCTATACACCCGTTGGCGGCATCGACGAGCTTAAGGATGCCATTGTCGATAAGTTGGAGCTCGACAACGGCTTGACATATAAGCGCTCCCAGGTCGTCGTTTCCTGCGGAGCAAAACACACCCTGTACAACCTGGCCCAGGTTCTCTTTGAAGCGGGAGACGAGGTCCTCATACCGGGGCCCTATTGGGTATCCTACCCTGATATTGTCACCCTGTCCGATGCCAAACCGGTCATTCTGGAGACGGACGAGAAGGAGGGATTCAAAGTTGATGCCGCGCGATTGGAGAGGGCCATTGGACGGCATACAAAAGCGTTGATCCTCAACAGCCCGTCGAATCCCACCGGTGCGGCTTATTCACCCAATGAATTGAAAAGCCTTGCGGGAGTCCTCGTTGGAAAGGACCTGCTTGTGATTACGGACGATATTTATGAGAAGATTATTTATGATAATATTCCATTCAGTAATATCGCTTCCGTCAGTGAAGCAATGATTCCGAAAACCATTGTTGTGAATGGCGTTTCCAAGGCCTATGCCATGACAGGCTGGCGAATTGGCTATGCGGCCGGGCCGGAGGACATCATCGCCGGTGTCACCAAGATTCAGAGCCAGAACACATCTAACCCGACTTCCATATCCCAAAAAGCCGCCGTGGCAGCCCTTCGGGGTGACCAGACTCCTGTCAAAACCATGGTTGTTGAATTCCAGAAGCGAAGGGATTTTATTGTAACGGCACTGAATGCCGTGGAAGGAATATCATGCCTTAAGCCACAGGGGGCATTTTATGTGTTTCCGAATATTTCCGCCCTGTTTGGGAAATCCCATGGAACCTTGACTATCAGGAGTTCGGCAGATTTGGCTGGTTATCTGCTCGATGAAGCCAATGTAGCGGTCGTTGCGGGGGATTCCTTCGGAGACGATCGGTTTATTCGACTTTCTTATGCCACTTCCATGAAGAACATTGAAAAGGGAATGGAAAGGATTGGAGAAGCTTTATCAAAATTAAAATGAGGAACTTGCATGGGCGGTCCATACCTCGACATCGAGAATATGATCGCAGCTATCGGTCTTCCGGAAAACCAATTCTGCTCTTATCTATTTTAAAAATTTCCTTGGGATTACCATTGTGGATAGAAGAAAAACCAGGCCTGTTTTCATAGGTGGTGTACAAGTAGGAGGAGGTGCTCCGGTCATTGTTCAATCGATGACTTCAACCGATACGCGCGATGTAAGGGCTACGGTTAAACAGATTGTAAAGCTTTCCGATGCGGGCTGTGAAATAGTCCGCGTGGCAGTACCTGATATGTGTGCGGCAGAAACTCTTAGTGAGATAAAGGCGCGCATTGCCCTGCCGTTGATCGCTGATATCCATTTCGATTATCGCCTTGCACTGGAGGCTCTTCGGCAGGGAGTGGATGGTTTGCGGGTGAACCCCGGCAACCTGAGCCGCGATGGCATGAAGAAAGTCGTTAAGGCGGCGAAGGAAAGATCGATACCCATCCGAATCGGGGTGAATGCCGGATCCCTGGAAAAAGATCTTCTCAAGAAATATGGTGGGCCAACTGCGGAGGCCCTCGCGGAGAGTGCTTTGAGAAACGCAGCCATCTTGGAAGAAATGGGATTTGCAGCAATCAAG
>JBEKJA010000356.1:0-3574 GCA_050011475.1 Syntrophales bacterium | reverse complement strand
AACGAATGGGGGTTTTCCACTGTAAATATCATCGTCGGCAATATAATGGATATCCCGGCCAACTAAAGCTAGATTGGTAAAGACCACTGCAATGATCAGTATATGTGCAAGCCAGATTAGGGATGATTTTGAAAATATTAGAAAAGCAACAACCGCAATACTTAAACCAGTAAAAAGAACGGCAGAATGCAACTCATTGATTGCATTAGGAACAAAATGATTCATGAAAGGCATTGGTACTCTCAGGAGCGAACTAATCATACCCGAATAGATATCGGGATACAGACACATAAAACAAAGAAAGAAGAAGCATAGCGCCCAGAAAATTAAAGGATAAAAAATAATTTTATTAATTTTCCCGTTGGTAATTCTGTTAGATAGCCTTTGGTAGCCTAAACCGGTCAAAATGGAGGCAGCAAAGACAACAAGAAAAAGGAATTTTGAAGGCCACCTTAATATATTGAATAATGGGAAATATTTAAAAAAAATATAATATATGGGTGTATATTCTCCGAAAGACATAATTAAACCAAAAAATATGGTTACAAGACAAAAAAATAATAAAGCGACAAATTTCTGTTTTTTGGAATCGTTTTTTTCTTGCAGCTTTCTGAATGGTAAAATACTTATGATGATCAAAGGTAGAATACCAATATAAAAAGTGCCAATCCAAAACTCAAATACCGTAAAATTTGTTAGCCATTGATCTGGATAACCAGGCCGACCAAAAAGGAAAGGAGCCAGGCTGGAAAAAAAATAAATAGGATGCAACGATGCCATCTTAAGACCCGGATCAAAAAGACCTGACCGTATGGACATCGCAATATTTTCCCATGTCAGAAGAACCTGCACCATCACAATTCCCATGGTGAATACACAAGACAACATGAACAAAAATATGGAATGGATAAAATGTTTTATATCTTTTAAAAATAGACTGTTAATAGTTATATAAATGAAAAGCATTATTAGTGTATAAAGAAACGCCTGTATATAACCCGATAAAAATTGGACAGATAAAACGACCGTAAGGAAACATATTTCAGGTATAAATAATTTTATATTGCAATATTGGTTCTCTTTTCTAAAAAGCCGTACTTTCTCTATAAGCAACACAGTGGCAAGAAAAACAAGGGGTGTCCAGCAAACTGTGGTAAAAATGGCATATTCCATCTGTGCAACCATGTAAGTATTAAATGAAAAACAGATGGCTGTGAGTATGGACGGTACAACATCAAACGTCCAACGACGCATCAGAAAGTAAATAGATACCGAAGCAACCAGCATATGAAAGATCAGGTTGATTTTGAGTGCCCATTTCATCGATAAGGTATAATGGAATAGACTAAAGGGATATAAAATGGCTGTTTGGGGTTCTGCCATAAAAGGCTGGCCCAAACTTGAACATGAGTTCCATAGAGGGAAATGTCCTTCACTGATAGCCTGTCTTGCAAAATCGCGCCACGGAACATAGTCAAAAAACATGTCGCGCATGCAGAATATTTTTCCTGCAAAAATTGAATCCCAGAAGAAAATGACTACCAGTAGTCCTAAAAGGGCAGCAGCAAAGCAATCATCACGTTTCATTTTAACTCCTAATTTTATAAAAAAATTACTTTATTGTGAAAGAATATAGAAGGCAACAGTTGCATGTCAAGAAAGATCAAACATAATTTGTTCCGAAAGCATGTTTTAGGATTAGAATAGTGTGATTTCCGATTTTTTTGCTGTGACCTAACTGACATGCCCCCAGAACATGTAACACATTCAGAGTCAGAGTTCTGCCATTTTTAATTATTGCGGTTTGAAAGCTTGCATATTCAGAGGGGAAAGAGATTACACGCTTTCAGGAAGAAAGACTTTCAGTTTATCTTTTGCGCATGGACTTGAATGTTAGTTTATTGTTGATTAACAAAAATAGATGATCTCACTATTTGAATACAACTCCCCAATGGATCCCGGACATATTTAGCATCGATATTTTCTCAATTAAAGCAATACAATACAAAATGACGTATGAATTCGATTCCCATGCACCTCCGCCAATTATTCAATAATATCAATTGGTATGTAATAAGGATGGCAAGAACCTAGTAAGAACATGGACACAGGCGTCAGAAGTCAAACCGGATGCCATTGTGTAAAAAAATATAGTTAAACTACCTCCACCAAAATAATATCTTCCTGTAACAGAGCGATCCTTAATTTCTCTTGAAATGCGAGCCTGCTGTTGGTAACCATGAACTCTTCATTAATTGTTATAATTGTCAAATTTGAGAGTTAGGATCATTCTGATGAAGGTGCTAAATTGTGAAGGGGTGCAATTTATTGAGAATACAAAAGTTTAATAAAATAGGTTTTACTAAGAATTCGCGGTTGCAGAATCGTACACTGATGATAGTTGCCATAGTTCTTGCAGTATTTCTCTCGTGCCTTAGCTTAACGAATCATGTCTTCTGGGATGATGAAGCAAGTACAGCAATTTTTGCAAGGAATCTTCTCAACACTGGTGAACTAACAGCGTGGGACGGCGTAAACCTGAACGGTTACGGTTTTGGGATGCAGCTTGATGAAAACCTGAACAATCCCTACATGCCATCTTTACAGTATTACATTGCCGCAATGGGATTTAAAATATTTGGACCCTCTACATTTGGAGGCCGTATCCTCTTTTTGCTGGCAGGGCTTCTTTCTCTTCTCGCATTAGCGTTCTTGGTTCGGCATTATTTTGAAAATCGCATTCCTTACTATCTGCCCGTTCTTATCGCTGCGCTGAGTCCCGCTTTTCTTCTTTACATCCGCCAGTGTCGCTATTACTCGCTTGCCATGCTTTTCACATTAACTCTTTTAGGAGTTTGGGCCTGGGATAAGCCTTCAAAGCGATCTAATACAGTCACATTTTTTGTTGGCATTCTCGCCACCATCGGTCTGTGGTTTTCCAACTATTTGAATGCTGCAGCGGCTTTGGCCATGTTACCAGTATTTTTCATCGAAACCAGATATAGGACACGTCGGAAATATATCTTTCTTGCAGCGATATGCCTTGTGTCAGTGTTTTGCTGTTGCTATATATATCTTGTAAAGAACCCTTCAGTCATCCACTTTTATCCGCCAGATTCTGATACAGGCTTGAAACATTATGTGACTTTTTTTACCTTGTACATGGTATGTTTAGGGTGGTTTGAATTTTTCCCGGTTCCTCTTGTATTAATTATGCTACTTCCGCTTTTCATGCAGCAACTCCATCATCTCCGCGATCTGGCACGGCGGGGACAAATTCTATTTTTATGTATGATTGTCACCATTCTAGTCACGACCGTTCTTTCCCCACAAACCCCTATTATGCGTTATGTTACCCCCCTCATCCTTATTGGTACCATAATAACTTCCGTTTGCATTGTTATTCTCTGGTCTTTATCACGACCTTTTGCCGTCCTTATAGGGGGGATTGCCATATTGACAAATATATTCACTCTTTCATACATACCCAATCCCAGGTTGACTTGGGGGAGCACACTCATCAGTTATATCGCAGAACAGACTCGGGATTATAAGACAGGAACGGAGGTGTTGA
>JBEKJA010000355.1:0-3576 GCA_050011475.1 Syntrophales bacterium | reverse complement strand
ACGGATTGAAGAATATCCTGAGCGGTGACATCTCCGGACCGGATCCGATCCTGAAGTTCATGGATGGTCAATTGGTACAGTTCCATAGTTCCTCGTTTCTATTCAATAACCTTCGGAACGCGAAAACAGTCTGCCCTTTCCTCCGGTGCATTGGCAAGGGCGTCATCTCGGCTCAATGATGGACGAACCAGGTCGTCACGGAAAACATTTTCAAGAACTGTAGCGTGGGTGAGAGGCTCCTGACCCTCCGTATCGATTTCATTGAGCTTGTCCATGTACAGCAGAATGTCGTTGAGTTGGGATGTAAATTTCTCAATTTCCGCTTCGCTGAATTCCAGTCTGGCCAAATGTGCCACATAGGCCACTTCCTCTTTATGAATTTTCAATGATATTACCTCGTTAGAAAACCTGCCAGATAGGCTTGATATGATGAATGACATCCCTGATAACGCCGTTGATCCGTTCCCCGGCTTTAGCTTCGAGCGCGGTCATTTCTTCTTCCGAAAATTGCGTATCATCGTGCAATTCAAGGAGAACAGTTTCTGTTGACTGGACCAGGCCATCGATGTCGTATCCGCCTTCCAGGGTCAGGCCCAACTTTCCGGCACAGCATTCGTCGGCTAGATTCATCAGTACACGGGTCATGGCAGCGAAGCCCGCCGGTGTCACCCTCATTCCACCGAGTGGATCTCCCAGGCTGATATCGAAACCGGCAGAGACGAGAATAAGATCCGGCTGGTAATGCCTGGTTATGGGATAGAGTAGCGTGCGGAAAATTCTCAAAAACTGCGCATCTCCCGCAGCGAATGAAACGGGTACGTTGATCGTATAGCCGAGTCCTTTTTTCAGGCCGATTTCCTCCACCGCACCTGTTCCCGGATATCCAGGGTACTGGTGAACCGAAAAATAAAGAACCTCCCTGCTTTCGTAAAATGTCCTCTGGGTGCCGTTGCCATGGTGAACATCCCAGTCGACGATCAGAATCCTCTCCAGGTGATGGACGGACAAGGCATGTCTGGCTCCGATGGCAATGTTGTTAAAAATACAGAAGCCTGCTGCTTCATCATACTCGGCGTGATGTCCCGGCGGGCGGATAAACGCAAATGCATTATGGACTACTCCCGTCATGACGGAGTCGATTGCGTTGCATAGACCCCCGGCAGCAAGCCTAGCGGTTTCATAAGTATAAGGAGTCGTTTCAGTATCCGGGTCGAGCATGACGGAAGGATGCCCCGCCGTATTGGCAATGAAGTGCACATATTCAGGGCTGTGTACGAGCTCTATTTCCTTATGGGTTGCGAATCGGGGAGGGATGAGCAGAAACTTCCCCGCCATGACAGGGGATTCCAGCATGTCATAGATCGCTTTCAATCGGGCAGGACTTTCCGGATGACCGCCGGGGCCATGGTTAAGGTATCTCCTGTCCATTACTATACCGGTTTTATGTACCATTATTACCACTACCCAACGGGATCATATCGCAACCCCCAGAAGGGGGCACTTTTAACACAACAATCCTAAAAAATAAAGGGCTTTAGTCGTTTCCCAATGCCGCAAAAACCATTGACAGCGATATGGCGTCAAGCTATAGATATCAGGGATGGAAAGCCCACTGGAAGAAGGGGAATGGATATGTTGGATATCGGGATGACGGAACTGATCGTCATTGCCATCGTGGCATTATTTGTAGTCGGCCCGAAGAGGCTTCCCGACCTGGCCCGTTCCTTGGGGAAAGGCTTTCAGGAATTTAAGAAAGCCGCGGAAGATATGGCCGATTCCATCAAAAAAGATATCAATACGGATGAAATCAAAAAGGAAATGAATGACTTCAAAGATTCAATGACGGATAAAAATCACAATGACACCCCTCCAGCCTCGCCCCATTGAACATCCCGATTTAAATGCAGCATGCTATTCCAACTCAGCAGAGGAATGATTGTAATTTGATATGACAGATCAACCGCAGGAAGCAAAATTGCCGATTTCGGTGCACCTGGAGGAGCTTCGAAAACGTCTGTTAAGGATTATCATCGCCGTTGGTGTGGGTTTTGGCGTCTGCTATTATTTTAAGGATCCGCTTTTTACGGTTCTGACACGCCCCCTTGCCCAGGTCATGCCAAAGGGCGGTTCCATGATTTTCACGAACCTCACCGAGGCTTTTTTTACCTACATGATGATCGCCTTTTTTGCGTCACTGGTGCTTACAAGCCCCTATACCCTTTATCAAATCTGGAAATTCATTTCCCCGGGGCTGTTTCCTTCCGAAAAGAAGGTTGTTTTCCCCTTTGTCCTATCATCCACGTTTCTTTTCGTCGGCGGGGTACTATTTGGATATTTTATTGTTCTTCCGCCGGCCTTTGAGTTCTTTTTATCCTTTACCTCGGATTTTCTGAAACCGATGCTGTCTTTCCGGGAGTACCTGTCACTGTCATTGAAGTTTCTCCTGGGTTTTGGGATTTCTTTTGAATTGCCGGTCTTCATTTTTTTTATGACCAAGCTTGGAATAGTAAATGCCCGGCTCCTTTCGAAAAATCGCCGCTATGCCATCCTTCTGATCTTTATCACAGCGGCCATTCTGACTCCGTCTCCCGATGCCGTCAGCCAGATCCTCATGGCGTTGCCGCTTTTGTTTCTTTATGAGATCAGCATCATTGTCTCAAGATTCGCTCAGAAGAAGCCGTTGGAAAAGGAGCAGTCGCCCGAAAAAGAAAAGGAATCGTGAGAGGCTTGAACCATGGCAGCAAGAGGAAGACGCAAAAAAATTGAAAATATAGCGCTCCGCAATATTGTATTGGTCGGGGTGATTTTTCTAGTTGTGGCGATTGTAATGGGAAGCACGGTCATTTATTTTTTTCTGTTGAGTGAACTGCCCAGCATTGCCGTCCTGAAAGATTATCGTCCCAGCATCGCTACACGAGTGTATGCAGATAACAACGAATTGATTGATGAATTTTTCCTTGAAGATCGCAAACTCATCAGGATTCAGGATGTGCCCAAGGTAGTCATACAGGCATTTGTTGCTGCTGAGGATGCACGGTTTTTTGAACACGGGGGTCTTGACTTCCAGGGCATCTCCCGGGCATTTTTCAAAAATATCGAGGCGGGACATATTGTTCAAGGTGGGAGCACAATTACACAGCAGGTAGCCAAATCCCTCTACCTTTCGTCTGAGAAAAGCTATTTAAGAAAGATTAAGGAAGCTATTCTGGCTTACAAAATTGACCGTTACCTGACGAAAGAAGAGATCATGAACCTCTATGTGAACTTGATCTATCTGGGTCACGGCACATACGGCATAGAGGCGGCTGCCGAGGGATATTTCGGCAAGAGTGCCCGGAATCTGACCCTTCCTGAAGCAGCCATGCTTGCCGGACTTCCCAAGGCGCCGAGCAATTATTCCCCGTTTCTACATTTCGACCGGGCACGGCAGAGACAGGCATACGTTCTCGATCAAATGGTGAAACAGGGGTATATTTCGGAGGCTGAGAAACAAAGAGCACTGGCAACGCCCCTGGCACTTCGATCCATCCGGCCGAAAGAAAAAGTAGCACCGTATTTCATCGAACAGGTTCGCCG
>JBEKJA010000354.1:0-3595 GCA_050011475.1 Syntrophales bacterium | reverse complement strand
GTGGGATATGACCTTCCTTGCCGATACTGCCATTGAAACCCTCCTGCGGATCGGTGTTGCTGCACGGCTGAAGATGCCGGGGATCGATCTTCCAGCAGACTGTGCGCATCAATTTGATGAAAGTGGGTTCATGCAGGTATCGGATTACGATCTGCTCGAATCACAGGGATTGATCCCATTTTTAATGGCTATTGTCGAGCGGATCTATCCGGATATGACGATGGAGCGGGCATTAACAGACCTCGCCAGTGTTACGGATGAAATCACGCAGCATGGGAGGATGTTGAGGTCGGCAGGAATAGAACCTGCCGTCGGCTTTGTCCTCCCTGGTTCATCTTTTGAGTATATTTCTCTTGCACGGGGAGTTGAGGAGGGCCTCCTTGATCTCAGGCGCTATCCGGGTAAGATGCAGAAGGCCGGCAAGCGGTATTGTGAGGACATGCTCGGCCTGGCTATCGGGGCTGTTGCCCAGAATAATATCAAACGGGTTTTTGTGGGATTGAGCCGGTCGTCTCCGGTCTTTATATCATCCATGTTTTTTGAGACGCTGATCCTGCCGGAGATTGAATATTTTGTAAATGGACTCATCGATGCCGGGATCACGCCGATGCTTCACTGCGATACCGACTGGACAAAATTCCTGCCCCATTTCCTGAAATTCCCGAAATGGAAATGCATACTGGAGCTGGACGGCTTCACAAACATTTCCGCGGCGAAAGAATTGCTTGGAAGCCATATGGCCATTATGGGCGATGTTCCCAGCACCCTTACTGCATCTGGAACGAAAGAGGAAGTGTTTCTCTACTGCAAAAGCCTCATCGACAAGATTGGGGTCAATGGCGGTTTTATCCTGAGCACCGGCTGCTCGATTCCCGTCAATGCAAAAAAAGAAAACATCATGGTGATAACAGAGGCCGTTGAACAATGGGGTCGGTACTGAACGACGGCATCAGGGGAAGTGAACAGGACTCATGGAAACAGACTATTTGAAGCCCTTAAAGGGTAAAGTGGCCATGGTAACCGGAGCTTCCCGGGGACTGGGAAGGGCAATTGCACTCGCCATGGGCAATGCCGGCGCAGATGTGGCGGTAACTGATCTCCTTATTGAAGGAGAAATTTACGATCGTGAGGAGCTTGGAAGCTACAGCTTCTTGGCGGGTCATTTTTACGGTACTGATGCCGTAAAGACCCGGGCGACAACAGAACAAATCAAGACTGCAGGATCTCGAAGTATTGCTCTGAAGATAGATGTAACAGACCGCGAAGAAGTGGACCGGGGGATTTCTGCGATAGAGAAAGAACTTGGTCAGGTGAATATTCTAGTCAACAATGCCGCACTGATGGACAATTTCGGTAAGTTTGAAAATCAGGAGTCTGGGCGATGGGAAAAAAGCTTACAGGTAAACCTCACAGGAGCATTTAACTGTGCCAAGGCAGTGTGGCCTTCAATGGTAAAGAAACGCTGGGGTAGAATTATCAACATCTCCTCCGTTGTGGCTTTCATGGGAGCATGGCTCCAGCCATCCTATGGCACCACGAAAGCCGGTCTCCTTGGATTGACAAAGTCACTGGCGATTGAAGGCGGGAAATATGAAATAACGGTCAATGCAGTCTGCCCGGGGTTTATAGAAACTGAGGCCGTCAAACTGTATGACAATGAAACACTCGACCGCATCAGGAAGCTATCAGTCCTGAGAAGATTGGGAACACCGCAGGAAATAGCAGAAGTTGTTGTATTTCTCTCCACACCGGCCGCTTCTTATATCACAGGTGCTGCAATTCCAGTCACTGGCGGTACCGACCTCCTTGCTTTTTAGTACATAGAAATATTTTACCATCAAATCTTCCTCAGATACTAATATTATGCATCAAATATTGACAATCAGAATACACGCTTTCAAATGGTAATCATTCGATTCTATTACTGAAGATTTCGAGTGTTAGTAGGAGAAATCCGCAATTATGCCGATGAGACATTTTGAAAATTTAGGACTGTGTTAGGGCGAACGAGTACTTCCTGTAATCGAGCGAATCATCATTGCCATCAGAATGCAAGTTTTCAAGTGGTAACTGTTATCTGCACTAAGCAGAACTTGACCTGACAGTGAGTGTCAAGTCTGGTATTGATTCCTTCCTGTAATCGAGAGGCTCACGATTTCCAGAAGAATACATGCTTTCAAGTGGTAATCAGCACTCCTCTTGTCATAAAAACAAATTTACCATTGACAAAAGCATACTTCTCAAATATCCTCGTATACAAGTAAATTGTAAGCAAGCAATATGGAAACTGATTATGAAACCAGATTATTGCATTTTTTTCCAATTATCTAAGACCAATCAACTCGCGACTCGGTTTCTGGGACAGAAAGTTTCGGAGTTGAATATCACGCCTATCCAAGCTTTGGTCCTCGGCTTTCTGAACGATGAGGATCAGGTCACCTCAAGTGAATTGGGAAGACGGACGGATCTAGACAGCGCAACCTTAACGGGGATTCTTGATCGTCTGGAAACAGCACAACTCATCGAGCGAAAGGGCAATCCCGACGATCGGCGATCGATCAAGATTCACCTGACAAAGCGTGGGAAGGCCCTGGCGGACAAAGCAATCCGGTTGATCGTCGAGGCCAATCGAGAATTTCTAAAAATGTTAACCGAAAACGAAAAAGGGGAACTAAGGACGCTTATACGGAAAATCCGGAACCAGGCAAGCCAAGTTTAACGTAAGTTTCATCTACAATCAGTGATTTGAAGACCGTCGGCAGTCGGTGGCAGTGGATATAATCTCCAATCTACAATGAGGAGCTTAGCTATGGAAGAATGGAAAAAGACAACCTGCGTAATGTGCGGTGTCTGCTGCGGCCTTGAAGTCAAAGTCGAAAACAACCGTATTGTTAAAGTCCGCGGTGACAAGGACAGCCCTATCAGCGAAGGATACGTTTGCCGAAAGGGCCTGAACATCGCATATCACCAGCACAATGCGGACCGGTTACTTTACCCGATGAAGAAGGTGGGCGGCAAGTTTGAACGCATAAGCTGGGATCAGGCAATCGGCGAGATCGCAGAAAAACTCAAGAAGATACTGCAAGAGCATGGACCGAGGTCCCTAGCCTCGGTGGTCGGCGGGGGTGAATTCAATTTCTACCCGCTCCGCTTCCCAGTCCTCTTCGTTGACGCCCTTGGGTCGCGATACCAGTACTCAGCTGCCAACCAGGAGTTTGCCGGCCGGTATTGGGCGCACGGGCTAACATTCGGAAGCCAGGCGCTCGAGCTGTTACCTGATTATGTTAATACCGAGATGCTGATAGCCGTCGGTTGGAATGGGATGATGAGCCACCATATACCCCAGGCCAGGAGAGTATTGACCAGAATCTCCAAAGACCCGGACAAATTGCTTGTAGTGATCGACCCGCGGCGTTCGGAAACTGCGAAAATTGCGAATATTCACCTGGCCCTTCGGCCGGGTACGGATGCCTTGCTGGTAAAATCGATGATTGCCATCATCCTCAAAGAGGGTATGCATAACCAGGAATACATCGACAAGCATGTTAACGGGTTCAAGGAGATACTGCCCTGGTTCACCGGATTCAACGTGAAC
>JBEKJA010000353.1:0-3604 GCA_050011475.1 Syntrophales bacterium | reverse complement strand
AATAACCAATGTATTGCACAATTTCAATTTTTATCCCTTGTGTGTGTGATACTTCGATACCCTTAATTCCCCCTATTCTTTCAAGTGAATAGACAGATAAGCCATCTTATTTTTGAAGAAAGTTATTCAATAGAGAGAATAAGAGGCCCTCAAGTGTTACTTCCTGAAAGCCTTTAGCAGACAATTTTCATTTTCATTATAGATTTCTTATAAAAATCGTGATGTAATAAAGTGTAAGCATATGATGAATAAATAAAAGTGCCAGACCTTTTACCCATATATGGGGGTATTATGGACTGATTATTGAAACCCCGTTACTCGAATCAGATCAACCCAGCGTTCACATTTCTTAAAATCACATGAGGTGAGGAAATGAATAAAAGAATACTTATTTGTAGCTTTCTTTGCGTATCTTTCTTGTGTTCATGTTTTAACCCCTTTTTAATTGCAGAAGTAGGTTATGATATTGAAAAGGCTGCCGGACGGGGGATGGCCTCAGTATCTTACTATGCTGCAGCAAACACGAGCCTTGAGGATATTAACAGTTCATTCGTCAAGGCGAAAAAGAAAGTGACACTAGATGACACATACAGATTAGTGTATGGAAAAAGTCTAAGAGAAGCAGGACCAACAGGCGACACTGGATATAAATTTACAACAATAAAAAATGGAACCTTTCTTTTCCAGAAAATGTTGACAGCTAAGGAATTACCCAATGCTGGACATTACATTCTGACAAGTATTGATACAGAAATAAAAAACGGTTATATCATCGTTGCTATTGTTTACAGACCATATGATACCATCAAAGTAATTGATAAATATGATAAAGCAACGATTAGAGTATTCACAAGTGAGGATCGTGGTTTTTATGAACCCTTCAAAACAGATGCAAATGGGAATGTCTTGGATACGATCGTTGATTGGGCCGGTGTACCTATGAGCATCTTTAGTCAGCAAAGATATCGGGCTGTCTTGTTGACACAGGATGCCAACCAGGTTTTTGAAAAAGCCAGTCATGATGATTACTGGGAAGCCGAGCAACGTTGGCTTGCTGGTCAAGCTGGTGCCATTTGCGAGGAGCAGGACGAGAAAACATGCGATGTAATGGGCCTTAAGAAGGGATTTGTACGATAACATGCCTTTCTATCTCGGGAACTTGGCAAACCTGAAGGGAGTACTGCAGAAGGGCGGAGTTATGCAATGAAACATACAATCATCAAAACATTTTTGGTCATCGTCTCTCTTTTGATACTTGCCATTCCGGCTGCTTGGTGCGCTTCGCCTCCGGTTGTTGGAGGAACAATCCCCGAGTTCAGCCTGATGTCACCCAAGGACAGCGCTGAAAGAGACTATTTGGGTTTATCTTTCCTGAGCAGATCCTTCCGCGTTACTAATCTGAACACACAGATGGCGATTATCGAAATCTTCAACATGTACTGCCCGTATTGCCAGGCAGAGGCGCCTAACGTTAATCTGCTATATGAAAAAATCAACGCCAATCGATCTTTGAAAGGAAAAATCAAGATCATCGGAATCGGTGTTGGCAATACCACCTTCGAAGTCGGTGTCTTCAAGAACAAGTACCATGTCCCGTTTCCCCTCTTCCCGGACGATGACCTCAAAATTCACAAGCTGATGGGTGAAGTCAGAACACCTTTCTTCATTGTCGTAAAGCTAAATGGAGATGGAAAACACGAGGTTATTTTTTCCAAGCCTGGTGCGCTGGGACCAGTGGATCCATTCTTGGCAGAGATGATCACGCGATCGGGATTGAAGTAGTAGGTGCAGTATGAATAGACAAATCAGTTTATTTTTTCTGACGGGTTTCCTTGGTTTATTTCTGATGCTGCTACCGGGCCAGACCACATTTGCGCTGTGCGATGCCTTCAAGGACAATGTCTTTGATCCGGGGAAACTCAAACCCGTTGACAGCCGATTGAAGGTTAAACTGGGACAGCGTGCCCCTGATTTCACCCTCAAGGCCGTATCGGGTAAGTGGATCACCCTCAGCCAATATCGGGGCAAGAAGAATATTGTGATCTCTTTTGTGCCCGCTGCCTGGACACCTGTCTGCTCTGATCAATGGCCTGGGTATAACATCGTCAAGGACATCTTCGACAAGAATGATGCCATTCTCCTGGGCATCACCGTGGACAACATCCCCAGTCTGTTTTCCTGGATCAATCAAATGGGGCAGTTCTGGTTTCCGGTGCTCTCGGATTTCTGGCCGCATGGGAGTGTGGCAAAAAAGTTCGGCGTCCTGCGCTCCGACGGAGTGTCCGAGCGTGCTTTGTTTGTCATCGACAAGAAAGGGATCATTCGTTACATCGATGTTCATGATATCAATCATCGTCCTGCCCTTGAAGTTCTGGTCGGGGAGTTGGAAAGGTTGGAATGAGATGCCCTTCATGATACAATTGAGACCCAAACGTCATAAGATGCCGCATTGATAAAAACAATCTATTAGTATCAGACCTGATTTGTCCAAAACCATTTGAAGACGTACAATAAATGAGTATTACCAGATAAAAAAGAAGGTTGTTCGAATTATAGATGTGAGATTGTACCTTAAAATATATCAGGATTCTATATGAGTCTATTTCTTCAACACATTGAAGCACTCTATGTGAATGGTGAATATTCCCTGATTAGAAAAGAGCTTCATGATTTCGAAAAGACTGACAAACCTTTTCCATCATGTATTTATAGGGAACTGGACTATGCTGAATCAAACAAATACAGAGTCATCAGAGATAAGAACATCTTCCCAATTCGTTTTTTATGGTTTTTTGAGCTCAAGGAGCAGGTAATGATGGGCATAGTCTTACCCTTGGAAAGATCTATTTATAACCCAGAAAGGTTATACGAACGATGGTTGAGATGTCTCACAGATGAATATTTTAGGCAAGAAGCTATAGAGGCCGATGTTCTTTTTGACTTGGACAATAAAGCTATATCATTGAGGCTAGGGTGGGTGCTTATAGGTGATACTTTTATAGATGATCTTATGGAAATAGAGGCATACTATGGTAAAGATTTGATGGTCATTGATGAGGACACTGGAGAAGGAAAGCCATTGTTTTTAGAATACAAATCAAAATTGAAACAATAAACATATAAACACGTATTCAAATTGAAAAGTTGGATACAATGGGATCTATAATCAACGCACAATGTGATTGTGGCTATGAAAGAGAGATGTTCCTTGGTGGCGGGATGGATAACTTTCATAAGGAATGTAACTTTTGACTCTGGTGAGGGCATGTTTTTACAAAGCTGAGTGTTACTTCCTGTTATCCACAATCGCTTTGCTTGGTGAAATATTCAAGATTGCAGATGGTAATCTGCGTTTAGGTAATAACATATCTCAAATTATCGTTGCTTTTACCTAATATTTTGATAAAATTACCCTATAGACAGTTTGTTGATCCATAAATTTATTTTTTATTTTCTGGAGGGCTTATGGCTCAATCTCAAGGCAAGAAACTCGATAGTGGCGATATGTTCCCTAATATTGAATTTAAACTAACGGATGGCAATGCTATATCTCTGCCAGATACGGCAGGGGATGAGTGGGTCGTTCTGCTCATTTATAGAGGGG
>JBEKJA010000352.1:0-3606 GCA_050011475.1 Syntrophales bacterium | reverse complement strand
ATCAGAACCAGCAGCGGTAGCTCCACGCATCCTCTTTCATATCTTTCAAGTCTTTCTGGAGAGCAAGGTACATACTCGCGTTACGTATAGCCAAGCCTCCTTGGTAAGCAAGGGCCGTTACAAGCTGAATTTCATCCTCTGTAAAATCTCTCGGTGTATCGCTGTATAACCTCAATACACCAATTACGGTATCCCTGCATTTAATAGGGGCGCAGAGGATAGAAACAATGCCTTCTTCTTCTTTTTCTTTCCTGTATTGAACGCCTTTATCCTTGGATGCATCGGCAACAACCACCGGATTTCCATTAAGCGCTTCTGCGATACTCTTTTCAGCGGAGATGGGTCCTTTACTTAAATATTTATCACTGAGGCCATGACTGGCAACAAGCTTCAATGTCCTGCCGTCATCATCAAGGAGCCTGATGGTTGCTGCTTTGACGTTCATGGATCGGGCAATATCTATGGTCAGTGCCTGGAGAATTTCTTTTACATCCAGGCTGGCATTGACATTTGCGGCCACATCGAGGAACATGCGGGTATTATCTCTCATTCTTTCAATTAGACGGGCATTCTCAATAGCCATCCCACCCTGTTCGGATAAAATAGTAAGAAATTCAACTTCTTCATTGGAAAATTCCCGGATCCTGGCCGTGTAAAGCGCGAGTATGCCTATCATTTTGGATTTCACCATAACCGGAACAATGAGAATCGAACCGATTCCCTCAGTCTTCTTTACTTTGTGATGTTCCAGACGAGGATCGTCTGCAGCATCACGGTAATATGAATATCCTTTTTTCTTGATAACGGAAGCAATTTTATCCACTGATCCCAGGCCGGCCTTGAGGTACCGTTCAGAAAGCCCCGTCTGGGACACCGGTATAAAGCGCTCTCCTTTCAGGTCAGCCAGAAACAGGCAGGCTGCCTTGGCATTCATTGCGGGGACAGCACTTTCGACAAGCAGCTTAAGCAGTTCATCCTGGTTCTGTGTTGTGCCGAAGGCCCGACTTATTTTACTGATTGTTTTTAAATAGTTTCCTGGCGATGCCATATTCTCTCCCTCTTTCGTTGAGTTTTATCTCGATATTCGGGCAGCAGCCTCTTCATTTCTGACAGGGGCAACGATACGTGCCTTTCGGACACCGGTTTTCATCGGCTTTGACGGCGTAAGACTTTTCTTGTCCACATCCCGTTCCCTCAGCCACTGGACAATTTTAGGCGCAAACTCACGCTGTGCCTTGGAACTGACATAAATGCCTATGTGTCCCGTATCCAGGCAGATATCCTCCGTGTCGGTGCTGCCGACGGCACCGGTAATGAGATTGCAGGCCTCCGGCGGAACGAGATGGTCATACTGGCCGTAGAAGTTCAGAAAAGGCATGGTAATGCGCTTCAGATCCACCCGCTTTCCATTAAGCTCCATCTTGCTCTGAATCAGGAGGTTTTTCTGGTATCCGTCCTTGATGAACTGGCGGAAGGTTTCTCCAGGGACGTCCGGACTGTCAAAGATCCATTTTTCCATCCGGATGAAGTTCTCCACGAAGTTCCGATTGTCCATGTTCTCGAAGAAACCGACATACTTGTCGATCATCAGGCGGGCAGGATTGAGTAGCAGAAAGATGAAATTCAATAGATCGCCCGACGCATTGCCGAACGTATCTATCATTTTGTCCACGTCCATGGACTTCATCCAGATGTGGAGCAGCCCCTTGTCGGTGTCAAAGTTGCTTGGTGTGACCGTGGTGATGAGGTTCCTGATCTTGTCAGGGTGCAGGGCGGAGTACATGATCGAGAAGGTTCCCCCCATGCAGATTCCCATGAGATTTATTTTGTCCAAATGATGCCTGCGGCGGATGAAATCCACGATGTGATCCATGTAGCCGTTGACGTGGTCGTCGATGGTGAGGAAGCGGTCTTTACGAGTGGGATAGCCCCAATCCACCATGTAGACTTCCAGGCCGTCCTTCAGGAAGCTGCGTACGACACTTCGGTCCGGCTGGAGATCGAGCATGGTCTCACGATTGATCAGGGCGTAAACGATCAGCAATGGAGTTCGAAGGCTGACTCCATCGGGTGGCAGATAATGCTTCAACTTCACCCGGTCTTCTTCATAGAGGATCTCGTAAGGGGTGGTTGACAGCGCCGTGTCGAGGGGTCCGAGAAGCACCTCCGATGCCCGGGAGACGCGGGCATGCGCCTTCTCGGCATCTTCTGCCAGACTGGCCAGAATCAAATCAAGTGGAATGCCTGAGGGTTGTTCCATAAAAACCTCTGCGAGTGTCTCAACCCGAGTTTCCGGATGGACACTATCTACTGTTTCTTTCTCTTTTTTACTTCGAGTTTCGCAATACGATTCTTGAGATGGTACAAATCCTTGTATACTGCATCCATTTCTTTGTTGGTCGGTATTGGCATACCCTGGAGTAAATCTGAGATAACTTGATTCCGGGCGTTAAGAAAATCTACAATCCGTCCGATGGTGTCACTAAAGGATTGGTTATATTCTGGAGATTTGAATAAGACCATGTAGTGACCTTCGAGGGTTTTGATCCACATCTGATAGTATTCATTAGCACTCTTGGGGATATTCCCCTCTTTGGCCATCGTTTCGAGCTTTTCCTCCATGACCTTGAAAGATCGCTCTACAGGGAGGTATAGAACGTTAAAAAACTCAACCATACCGGATTGAAGTAGGTTATACTGATCAATCAGGTGGTTAAAACGCTCCTGATAAAAGCGGGATAGGCCAAGCTGGGGAATATGAAAATAGCGCTGAAATTCTTCCCTGTAAATCTCTGTCCAGGCCTGAAACGTCTCCTGACCAATCTGATCGAACTTAAATGCCTCCTTTTTCTGACCGATTTTTGCCGCATGTTCAATGACACGGTTCTGCATTTGTAGTGAAGCCTGCCATGCTGATTGAGCAAGCCTCATCATGACATCCGGAAGTGCACTCACGCCTTTGGTCATGGCATTGATCGAAGCCGGTTCAGTCATCGCTGACGATGCGGTTTGTATTATTTTTATTGCCGAATCCCAGGCTTTCATCGACCGCCCGCGCTCTGCATCTTTTGGAGGTTCGTTTGATGAAGGAGTAACCTTTAAAAAGGAATTCAATAAATCAGACTGGAGTTTCATCAAATCAGTGAAATCGGCTGCAGAGGCGTTTTTCCGTTCGGGGATCTCAGACATAAATAACCTCGCTAGTTGACTGAATGATAAGGCAAAATGAAATACATTGTCAAATCATATTAAACTTATGATTTTTATCAGTTAATAAATTGACAATGCACCATAGCAAGAACTATAAAAAACATTAAAACCGTGTCGAACCGAATGAGTCCCTCCTTCTGAAAGCATTAAAATCAATTTTTCAAAGAAGCAGTGGCTAACAATCGGCAATAGTTAGAAAAGCGAAAGGCAGAGCCAATCGACTTTGCCTTTCTGGTTCCGCAGAGGTGCTCTTAAAGTATATTTCCATAAGTATTTCCTGTAAGAAGCACGTAAACTGTCCGGGTTTGTAGCACATAATCTGTCCGGTTTAGAATGGTCACCTGGGAGGTGGCCAATGAGACGGACAGAGTTGCTACAGGAGATCCGGAAGATGAG
>JBEKJA010000351.1:0-3611 GCA_050011475.1 Syntrophales bacterium | reverse complement strand
TATGCATGACTGCCTGTCCCAACAAGGCAGTGTCTGCTGCAGTCGAGGATTTACAGGTGGCGGTGATAGATCTCAAAGACCGAATTGAAGCTTTGATCGACTATCGTTAACTGGATTGGAATTCCGACGGGATCTTCGATTCACAGGGAACACCTGGTGACGTTCCCAGCACTGAAGTAGGAACAGCCTTCATTTTAGTACCGGGGGTTGCCGGGAACCTAAAGACAACGACCCTAAGGGCATTCAATAAAGAGCAATTCGCAGAGATCATCAACAAAATGCCATAACACGGTGAACTGAGAAAGCCGATAACTCAACTAACACTAACAATGGGAGGCCAGTACGCAACTCTCATATAAAACTGCTAGGTTCTAATAATTTAGCAATTTAGGCTTAGACAATAAATGGAGGTAACCACATGAATCAAAAGAAA
Organism: Syntrophales bacterium; assembly: GCA_050011475.1. Classification (GTDB taxonomy): domain Bacteria; phylum Desulfobacterota; class Syntrophia; order Syntrophales; family JBEKJA01; genus JBEKJA01. Next base: position 3,178 of record JBEKJA010000351.1, on the reverse strand, counting down.
TTCGAGCATCTGATTGTCAGGACCCCAGTCAATGTCACGGAGTTGCCGTCCCACGAGCTTAGCGATGCCGTTCCCTATCCTGTACTGATGGGGAAAGATCTCGTTCCGGAGGCCAAAGCCTGGGCACTTTACATGTACATTAAAGTAATTACACAGGAAATGGTTGATATCATTGATGTGATCGCAAAGGCCATTCCGCACAGGCATGAATATGATGAAATGTACATCATGATCTGGGATCCGGGGGCCATAACTTTCGAAGTCATGCTGGGGGATGAGTTTTACGAGGTGACAACGCCTGCAGCCGCTTACATGCCAGAGGGAACAGTCCACGCAATTCGTCCCATCCGCGCCACGGTAGGCATGACTGGCGGCCTCATTCCTGTATGCTTGAATGGCGAGTACATTACAATTCCAGCCTGAGGAGCAAATAAACTTAACTTGTAGGGCGGGTATCTGGTATAAGTCACCTGAACTTTCTCCTGAAATAATCAAGATCCAAATTTCGCATCGAGTAAAAGATTACCGCTTATTCCCAGCGCCTTGGTTACTCGATCTAACATTGACAGTTTGATATCTTCTGCATGATTTTCAATTCTTGAAATAGCCGTCTTTTGTGTTTTTAGACGAATTGCCAGTTCCTGTTTAGTCAATCCTGCAGATCCCCGTGCGTGACGAAGCATAACTCCTATCTTGAACTGCTCATACCCTTCATCAAAACCCTCAGAAAATCTTTTACCACTCTTTTTTTTCTCGCTGATGTATTTCTTCAGATCACTCATATCTTTTTCCTCCTGCTGATAGGATAGGACCGTAACTGTTTTTCTAGTTCGGCATTAGATTCTCACTCGTTCATGGCGTATTCGTTATTGGCCGAGTGAATGGATATTTATACTATCGCAATGGGCTGGAGCAGTTTACGCAGCATTTCATCCGCGGCTTTGAAGGCAGGGTTTTCAGAATCTATCGAAATAAGATCCAGGCCGGAAAGATTCCTGGAGGCTACCTCGGAATCATCCGGAATGATGCCCAATGCTTCAATGCCTGTCTGGCGGGCCATCTGGAAAAATAATTCTTCCTTGTCGCGGGGGAAACGGCAACCCACTAGATAGAGGCGATCATAGGGGAGCGATAGTTCCTGGACCAGATCTGCAATTCTCTTTGCGGTGTCAAAACTTAACTGGGAAGGGTCGCAGCTGATCAGGAGCGTGTCTGCCGGGTTGCCGGAGTGGCGGCTGAAATGCTCCAGACCGGCATCAAAATCCATCAGCACAAGATCGTACATGGCCATTGTTTCCGTCAGGTTTTCCGTCAAGGCGGAATGGACGGAGCAATAGCAGCCATCTCCCGTTGTGCGGCCCATGACCAGGAAATCGAAAGTTTCGCTGTGGCGGATGGTATCCCAGAGTGAAAACCGAAGCTTGGTCCCCCTTGCCGAGGCATCCTTCAATTCCTTGCGACGCTGATCAACTGCCTTCCCTACCGTTTTTTCAATAGGCATCTTGAGTGTCCGGGAAAGATTGGCATCCGGGTCAGCGTCGATTACAAGGATGTCCCTGAAGATCTTGCCGCGGATGATGGCAGCCATCATTAATGACGCAGTTGTTGTCTTTCCCGATCCCCCTTTGCCTGAAAAAGAAAATACCCTCGTTGTTTTCATCAGATAATGTCTTCCATTTGGATCCACACGTTTTCGTATAGAATATATTCCACGATCAGGGCGAACCTGCCGGGGTCTTCGATATCAAAGCTTTCAGCCGGTATCAGTTGCTGGAACACACCATGCTCCTGGTGGTAGCGGACAACACCAGCGCCAACTTGAACAATTTGTTCAGTGGTTTTTTCATCCACAGGATACGGAAAAAGAAACAGGGCCCGGTTGTAGCAGCCGGCGAGTTCCTTTAGCCGTTCAATCCTTTCAAGCAACATTTCCGTTCCAACAAATGCCAGCAGGCATTCCTTGGCCGGGGGCCGGTAATCGAGTATCCGGCAGTGTGATTCTCCCTTCCCATGCTCGATTTCGACCCAGTGCTCTGCAGCTGCTTCCTCAAGGATGGCCGTCACATACCCGGGTTCGTATCCTGTTTGATGGATAATCTGACCCAAAGATACCCAGCCCGCTCCGATCAGGTGATGCAGGAGTCCCGTCGGGACGAAACCTCTTTTTAGTCGTGCCTTAAGGTCCCGCATTCGCGGCTGAACTGCAGCTATATCAATAAGGATATTCGTCCCTGGAACAGTAAAATCTGTGCGTGCAGCATAGCCGCGCCCCGAAAGAAACGCAGCAAATGAAGCCCGAATGATATCTTCCTTCATGAGGCCTAAAGCGGCAGAACCTCTGTCCCGTCTGCCAGCTTGCCACAAAGTACTACACTTGCATCCTGGGGAACTAGGGCACGCGGTTCCTGCGGCTCCGGAACGATCAGAGACAGGGCCTGATGTGGACATACCTCAATGCACTTTTTGCATCCGTCACAGTTGATCATAAAGGCGCTGATGATCTTGTGATCAATCTCTTCCAACTTTTTAGGGTAGGGCTCTTCAGGGGCTTCCTTGTTCATGTAGCCCAACACGTTCGGGCCGTGGTCGAGACAAATTTTAATGCATTTTAGACAATCAATGGCGTTGCCGCATGCATCTTCATCCACGGAAATCTGATAACGAGGCGTTATGTATTCGGATTCAGACATGGTTCTATTCTCCTTCTTTTTTCACCATACATCCACCAGGGCAGGATACGTTATACGGTCCACGAGCTTGATCGCACTGGTGGGACATGCCGACCGGCAAAGGCCGCATCCAAAACACCGGCTGATGTTTACGCTGGCGATCTGATCCAATGGGGAGTACCGCATGGCACCGAAGGGGCATCGAGACAGGCAGGCCGGCATTTTTGTGCATCCTTCCGCGCATCGCTTCCGATCAATGACTGATACATATTCCCCTTTTCTCTGGGCATTGACAATGCCGAAATGTGCCCGTATGCGTGTTGGCATGCAGTCCGTCTCCAGGCAGTGGCACATCACGATGGGCGGCTTTCCGTCCGTATCAACACCCGCGTCCCATATTGAGTGAACGAGACCGAGGCGGTCCATCTCCATTTCGAATTCACGTGCCTCTTCCCTGGAAATCACTCGGCTGTCTGTTTCCCAAGGGCGCTGCTCCAGGACGCGATCCA
>JBEKJA010000350.1:0-3616 GCA_050011475.1 Syntrophales bacterium | reverse complement strand
CTTTGAATGCAGCCCCGTGATTCCTTCTCGTACGTTTTGCCATAGTTACTGCTCCTTTCTGTGTCATTATAGAGCAGCTTTGCCACTTATGTCACTGTCCAGTTTTCCCAGACCGGCTCTGTGATTTGGGAGACTCTATGTGTGGTGGATTTTCCAGAATTGAAAAAGTGCATGACAGAGAATTTGTATTGTGCACAGAAAGTAACTGAAACTACAAGTCTTTATCGGGTTTCAGCACATAAAATATTGTCTACCTACGTTTTATTATTCAACAGTTTTTTTATCTGATTCACATTTATCATCGTACCAGTCATAAATAGAGGGATCACCATTAAATATTCCTCCGGTTAGTGATCCTCCGCATGTCATTTTTTTTCGCCAACAATCTGCATGTATGCATATCTTCCCCTTGATGGGATAGGCAACTATTGTCTTTACTCCTCCAATTATTTCAGCCTTAACCTTGTATTCAGCACACCCCTTTTTCTTTTTGATATATTTGCTCGAAGTTATTTGTGCTGGACCATCAAGCAACAAACGATTGTATACCTGATCAAAAGTTGGGAAAATTGTTCTTTTTGTTTTTTCCATCGGCATATCTCCTTTTATTAATCTTATTTCCATTATTAACAACAAGCTCTATTTCACTGTAGTATTAGCTATATTCTCCCCTCCAACAGTCTTCTCTTCTCCTCCAACTGCACACTCGCATACCTTTTAACGCTCTCCCTTCTTGCATGGTCCGTTAGCATTTGGACCTGATCCAAAGTATAGTGTTTTTCGTTGATATACTGGGAACAGCTTGAATGCTTTAAGCCAGAATACATGTCGATATCCTCACCAACTTTTTTGCATGCATTATGCCAAAGATCGTTCAGAGCATTGCTTTGATATGGCTTACCCCTAAGTCTACCCCTCCGATTCACAAAGAAATATGGACTATTAAAATATGGAACCATTTTCTGCATGATTTTTTTGAATTCCAAATGACATGGGATCAGATGTTGTTTTTTTGTCTTGGTTTGTTGAATCAGCTTCCTATCCGAAAATGTCCTTCTTATTAGAAACGCATCCTGTTGCTTGTCATAATCCACTTTTTGCAAAGCCATGGCTTCACTTGGTCGTCTCATGTGATATTTCAACCACCAAAAGATGGGTTGGTCCTCCTCAGGGATAGCTCTTATAATCCTGATCTGCCTTTCTTCTGGTAACCAATTTATGATTGGGTCAACTATGTTGTATTTATTTTCTTCCGGAAATAACGGCAAAGCAGATATCCTGTTTGATTTATAGGCATGAACAAGACATCTCCTTAAACAATACAGGACATTCTTTTTGCCTTTCCCAGTTCTATTGATGTCGTTCAGCAGTCTGCATAATATATCATATTGCAGTTCGTGTAGCTGATAGGGATTTGCTTTAAACCAAGGTGTCAGATGATTCTTGATGGAATTTTCGTAATCCTTCCTGGTGGCAGGTGCTAATGACTTCCCATCCTCTTCGAGCCATTTCCTCAAATAAGGAATAATATCCGATGGTGTCTCACGGGTCCACTTTTCAATCTTAAAAGTCCCATTTTCGACATCAGCACGCATCAGAGATAGCAATCGTTCTGCCATCTCCTTACCCGTCATGCTAGCTATTTCGCCATCACGACAAAGGAACCCTTTATAACGGCTTACAGTTTTAACTTTTCCATGGTCGTACCAAGCTACATAATAATAACCACAGGTATTATGTTTATGGATCGATCCTTTCATACAGAAACCACCGCTAACTTTAGCGGCCATACTATTACTTTTCATAGGGATCAACCAAACTCCTCAATCTGGAACGCCTTCAAGTCCTTCTACCACTGTCCTACGTCAAAATATTTTATATCTTCGAGACTCTCGACAAATGTGCGGACTTGAAGGCGTTCCAGATTGAGAATGAAGCATTTTTCACTCACAACCAATCCTAATGGTCCATACCCACTTTATGAAGTTTGTCTCTGTGGGCCGCATCAAACAGAAATGGATTGCGTCTTGCCATTTTCAAGAGATGCAACCCATTCGTCCGAGGGTATATTATATGACTGCCATTCAAAACGTTTTAACAACTTTTCATTATATGGTTCGATCAGTTGATAAAATCCTATATATTTGTTTTTATTGAATATATAAGAATAAAGATCGAGATAATCTGCTGGTTTGACCAAAATTCTTTTCTTTGCGTTCCGATTGGATATATGGTTCCACCATGCAATATCTATCCGCTTTAGTTGATCAAAATGACAAGGGTCATCCGATGCTTTATTGATTCCCACAGCAAATAGATAAATGTGAGGGGGTTCATCATAATGTCCACGTATTAAAACTCCCTTGTATGCTATCTTTATATGGGCATCTTTCATCACCTCTTTTCTCCATTTTTTAAGAAACATATTCGCATAATTCACATTAAGCCTATCCATGTACAGAGTGTAAATACATTGCCAACGGTAACGCCTCTCAAGAGATGCAATAGTCATCCTATATCGACTCATATAAGACCTATCGTAGAAAACTTGTTCCATGCTTTTCGACTTTTTCAATAGACGGCTCCCATAAGGAGGTATCAATTCAAAATTATATTGATGCATGGAACCATAACCACTATAGGGGGTATTCTTATTGCAGATGTAAGAAACAAACGTCTGCACATCCAAAATGGTTTCCTTAATCAGGGCCTGCATGTCCAAATTGCCTTCCTTAGGGAGTGTATTCACATCCCAACCTCTTTCTAGAGGTATTACCACTGCACTTTGCCTAGTCAAAGATCCCCATATTTTTTCACCAATTAGTGGGTGAAAATCCTGTAGTGTGAGGTTGTACTTATTTAAACCTAAAGCAAGTAAATGGATATGGGGATGGGGTATATAATTCAAAACGCCTACATATGAAATTCTCATCCCCAACCTGGTTGATAAGGCAATTCTCCATAACTTTAAAAATTCTAAAGCCTGATTATAGTTTGGCCGATTCAAATTCATGCTACAAAACCATTGATACGGATACTTCTCTCCTATAAACTTTCTCAGTTCAGACCTATATGCTTTTACTAAAAAAAGTTGTATTTCCCAGTCTTGTCGCATTTATCGTTCCGTCAAGCGTATTGCATCATCCCAAAGACAATCCCCAATCACATCAGTACCTATAAATAATGGAATTACTTAATATTATTTACAGAGACCAGTAAACAAACCTTTCGATAAGGTGATCATATCCAACACCTTTTTGCAGCAATATTGAGCCCAACAATGCATCTACAGTATCAGGTGTTGGGCATCCCGATACCGTTTTGATGACTGACACCATTCCAGAAACAGATATGGAGGGCATGAAGGCTCCAAGTCTGCCCCGAAGATGTCAGCTTTTCATTTTATTGGGATTATAATAATGAGATGCCTTACATTTTTAAATCCAGTATAAGTATACATATCAGATAAGCCTTTGTCAAGCCTAAAATACCGAAATCATTAATGATACAGTCATGATCAAAGTATCGACAAAATGACTCGTTTTGACGCATTTATGGAAAAAACAGACACAACAGATGACGTTTCGGGTGCCGGTCGTTACGCTTATTTTGGGAT
>JBEKJA010000349.1:0-3620 GCA_050011475.1 Syntrophales bacterium | reverse complement strand
AATAACACCCCAGCGTACGGATCGGAGAAACTGGGTGGTAAACATCATCAGTATAGCGGCTGCCGCATAACCTGGCCGCATTTCCCAAAAGGCTGCGGAGACGTCGTTAAAGCGTATGCCGCGAATGGAAAGATAAACGAGAAGGACACTGATGATGATACCGGCCAGAATTTTCTTTTTCATTTAGCCAGGTTTTCGGCAATCTTATCTTGAAGGAGCTGTGAGCCGAGTTTATCTCCGACAAGGCCCACGCGGACTGACACGGTTGTAACATTCTTTGCCTTGTAATCCATTTTAAACTGAACCTTTTCATCATTGATCGTGGCTGTGATGCTGCCATCGGCAATATCCTTATTCCGAACCACATTGATGCCGCGCATGTCCGCAACCGTTTTCTCACAGGCTGACCAGACTTTATCAAAGGATGCGTAATAGTCCGTTTTGAGTTCGCCGTTGATATACATGTATGTTCCTGATCCTGTCACGGCAACGGCGATCAGTGGAGCACAGCCTGTCGCAGTGAGTATGTATAGCGCCAACCCCAGGTAAACCAGAGCATTCTTCATTTTTCATGATCCTTTCCCGTGAGAATGATTGTTGATGGATGTGTTATATAGGAAAATAGATCCTGAATCAAGTTCAGGATGACAAAGGGGTCATCAGAGTTTTTCGCCGCTGATGCGTGCGTATTCTTTCAAGAGCTCTTCCTGCTGCTTTGATAGGGTTGTTGGAATGGTTACAACGGCTTCTATGATCTGATCGCCGCGGCCAAAGCCGCTTAGGTGAGCGATTCCCTTTCCCTTGAGCCGAAAAGTCCTGCCATTCTGGGTGCCTTTTGGAATTTTCACTTTCTCGGGGCTTCCCAGTGTCGGCGTTTCAATGGTCGCTCCAAGGGCAGCCTGAACAAATGATATGGGAACGCGGCAGTGAATATCATAACCGTCCCGTTCAAAAAATTCATGCGGTTCCACATGTATGAAGATATATAAATCACCGTTCGGGGCACCGTTATCACCCGCTTCTCCCTCTCCCCGCAGCCTCAGCCGTGAGCCTGTTTCAACACCGGCCGGGATTTTCAGCTGGATACTTTTCCTTACTTTTTTTCGTCCTGTACCCCGGCAGGTCCGGCAGGCCTCCTTGATAACCTGGCCGTTTCCCTGGCAATGCGGACAGGTGGAGCGGATGCTGAAGAATCCGCTGGCCTGCATGATCTGACCTCTGCCGTGGCAGGTGGGGCAGGTCTGTGGAGGGGATCCGGGTGCAGCACCGCTTCCACTGCAGGTATTGCAAAGTTCCAGCTTTTCAATGTAGATTTCCTTCGAAGTGCCGAATGCCGCATCCATGAAAGGAATTTTGATATCATAGCGCAAATCCGCTCCAACATGGGCTGCCGATCGGGATCGGGTGCGTCCGCTCATCCCGAAGATATCTTCAAAGATACCACCGAAGCTGGTAAAAATGTCTTCGAATCCTGAGAAGCCATGGAACCCGGCACCGTTTAGTCCTTCGTGGCCATACTGGTCGTATATCTGGCGTTTCTGTGGATCGGTGAGCACCTCATAAGCCTCTGCAGCTTCCTTGAATTTTTCCTCGGCTTCCTTATCCCCCGGGTTACGGTCCGGGTGATGCTGCATGGCTAATTTCCGGTAGCACCGCTTGAGGTCTTCATCGCCCGCATTACGGTCGACACCAAGTATTTCATAATAACAGCGTTTCGTCATGCCCGGTCCTGCTGATCATGGTTGTGCATGGCCTGTTTGACTTGCTCGATAAGATCTGAATGGCGGCCCTTCTCAAAGGCATACATTGCAAACACATACTTGCCGCCGGATAAGGCAGCTTCGCCTAAGGTTTTCCACTCATTATCGTTTGCCGTTTCGTTCAGCGCCTTCAAGACCTGCTGAAACATCATGGCATCGCCTGACTCAGCAGCCATGGTTTTGAGCCGGTTGAGGCCAGGAATATATTTCGCCCTGGTGTAAAACTCAACGGCATCCGGTATGCGTCCCTCGGCAAGGTAACCATCGCCATACGCTATGAGGGTTTCTTTCGGTGTTGCTTTAATATAAAGTATTTGCTGTTTTTTTTGGTAATCCGGTAAGGTGTTCGATTTCAATTTTATCAACCAGTCTTCTTCTTTAGATTAAGTTATAAATAATCACCGTTTTGTGAGTGTCAAGCCCGGGGCAACAAGCCTAACCAACTAGTTTGCGGTATGCTTCTTCGTACTTTTCCCGTGTTTTTTCAATAATTTCTGCAGGCAAATCCGGAGCCGGCGGCTTCTGGTCCCAATGGATAGACAGAAGATAATCCCGAAGAAATTGCTTATCGTAACTCTTTTGCGGCCGGCCCGGTTCGTATTCATCCTTTGGCCAGAAACGTGATGAATCGGGTGTCAGGAGTTCGTCTATGATGATCAGCCTGTCATTCAGGATGCCGAATTCCATTTTCGTGTCCGCAATAATGATGCCGGCCTCTTCCGCCATTCCGGCGGCCCGGTTGTATATGGCAAGGCCTATGTCCATGATTTGCCTGGTGAGCCCGGATCCAAGCAAGCCTTCTGCGTCCTGTCGGGATATGGCCTGATCATGCTGTCCTACCTCGGCTTTGGTGGAAGGTGTGAAGATCGGTGTCGGCAAGCGTTCCGATTCCCTGAGCCCTTTGGGGAGTTTGATGCCGGAAACGGATTCGTCGGCTTGATAATCTTTCCATCCTGATCCGCTCAAGTACCCCCGGATAATGCATTCCAGGGGAAGCGCCCGGGCTTTTTTCACGAGCATGCTTCGTCCCTTTAACACTTCATGGTAAGGCCGGCATGCTTCCGGGTAATCATCCGGATTTGTGGATATCATGTGGTTCGGGACGAGGTCAGCCATTTTTTTAAACCAGAATACCGACATGCTGTTCAGAATTTTCCCTTTGCCGGGCACGGGGTTCGGCATGACCACATCAAAGGCCGATATTCTGTCCGAAGTGACAATCAAAAGGTGCGTTCCGAGATCGTATATATCGCGAACCTTGCCGCGGCTGACAAGATTCATGCTGGTAAATTCGGTTTTTATTAATCCTTGTGTTTTCATGAGATTATCGGATTCTTTTAGCGGAGGAAGGGGTTGGTTCGCATCTCGTGGCCTATGGTAGAGGTGGGCGATGAACCGTAATTATGGCCAGGAAATACCCTCGTATCTGGGGGGAGTGTACATAATTTCGATTGGATGGAGCGGGACATGACCTTCCATGAGCCGCCCGGGAGGTCCGTGCGTCCGACCGCCCCCACGAAGAGCGTATCCCCGGTAAACACGGCACTGTCGGTGTAGAGAGACATACTGCCCGCGGAATGGCCCGGTGTATGGAGAACCAGAAGGGATATGCCGCCTATGGCAATCCGGTCCCCATCTTTGACCGTGATGTCGGTCGGCGGGGATTGGTTGGCTCCGAACATCCGGAAGATCATCGGGGGTGTGGAAACGAGCATATCCGCATCGTCTTCATGAATAATGATGGATGCCCCTGTTTTCTTCTTCATTTCCGTGTTGCCGGAAATGTGATCCACATGTCCATGGGTATTGACGATATATCGAATCTTCAATCCATTATCCTGTGCTTTATTGATGATGCCG
>JBEKJA010000348.1:0-3620 GCA_050011475.1 Syntrophales bacterium | reverse complement strand
TCTTTGTCGGTCTCGGAAATGTCCACACGGGGAGCCCAGTCAACAGTTGTGATGACCTCCTGGCTTCCACTGTGAGGCCAGCCAACCGCCTTTGCATAGCTTCCGAATATATCATCAAGCTCCTGCCGCCATGGATCCCATTTTACAATTGCCATGATTAACCCCCTCCTTCTTGCGGGGCGTGATTTCTGGCCGCTGACAGCAGGCCCGCATTCAGCTCGTCAGCGGCACAGCAGTTTCTCTGTATGACCCCAATAATTATATGAAAATAGATATTCTAAGGATCGTAAAACGGAAGCCTCCACAGAGGTATGGGAACCTCCATGGAAGCCTAAATATCGGCACCTTTCGGTAACTCCTTTTCACGGTGGACTCCAGAAGGTTGAGGGGGAAGGTTGATGGGTTTACTGAGCGAATAAGAGAAGCTACGCTTGATGAATGCTCTTATGAGCATGGAAAGTCAAGGGGGAAATTGCCTCTGTTTTTAGCCCGAATTGAAAATTTACAATAGAAACCCCCATGCCGACGAGTCGGCATAAATGAGCATGAAGAAGTGTTAATCTTTCTTTAATCTTTATCATGGATTATACATTATATCGCTCCTCTCCCCCTGTCCTTAGATTGACCTTCCCATTTTATAAACCTCCACCATTACGTGACTGCTTTTAATCACCTGCATTCCATGCACCCGTGCCGTTTATTCTTTCTAATTTTCATCAAACCCTTATCAGTTCATAATCGATTCTTCCCAGCCCAAGCATCTGAGCATATTCAAGTTGCAAAAGATGATTTTGCTGGGGATGGACCTCTTTGAAGATCTCCTTCCCGCAAGAGGCATTCACGAGGTCGAGGCTAGCCTTGTCGATAGCTATAGGATCCACAGATGCGAGAATCCCCACGTCGGGCGCAATGCGTGAGTTATCTAAAGTCCAGCAGTCGCATTCTTTATTTATCCGCACGGCAAAATTCAAGAAACCGGACTTGCCTTTTTTGTTCTTCAGAATGGCAAAGGCATACTCGACCATCTTCTTCTGAACTTCATCGCCCGCCCCAAAATCGATAGAGAGTGCAGTGTTGGGACAGGCCGCCACACAACTTGCGCAACCGATGCATTTGTCCCTGTTGAGCACCGATATGTCGTTTTCAATGTGGATTGCCTCTACAGGACAGACTTTCTCACACTCGCCACATCCGACACATTTATCTTTGTAGAAGGTAGGGGTTGCGTCACAGTGCTGGGCCAGCTTGCCTCCCCTCGTTGCACAGCCCATGCCGATATTCTTCAAAGTCCCGCCAAACCCGGTTAGCGAATGCCCCTTAAAATGGGTTACTGCGACAAAGCCATCGGCATCCACATAACACCGGCCTACCTTAGCTGTTTTGATATACTTCAGATCGATCTGCACTTCCAGGACATCTTCCTTTTTTGCCTCGTCAGGTATGAAGATGCCCACACCCAAGGCCTGCTTCGTAAAGCCATGTGCCATGGCTACGGCAAGATGATCCTTTGAATTGAGGCGTTTGCCCCGATAGAGCGTGTTGGCATCCGACAAGAATGGGCCAGCCCCTTTTTTAACAATCTCATCACAGATTAAGCGCAGGTGATTGGGTCTTACGAACGCGGTAGTACCTTCTTCACCGAAATGCAATTTCACGGCCACTTTCTGTCTCCCCTCGACAAAGGCCAGCACTTTGCTTTCTGCCAGTAGTAAACTCAGTTTGATATTGACGGCACTAATGTTTTCAGCATCCTCCACCGGTACAAAATATACTTTGCTCTTCATAATATCTTTCACCTCACAGTGGGTTTTTCAAGATGTACGTCTTCAAAAGGTTTTGGACAAATTGGATCAAAAATTAAGAAAGGGTTTTTGCGGTGAAACGATTTCACGCTATTCCCTTTACCCTATGCATTTTCCCCCATTTCATACACCTGGGTCATCGCTGAACTTCCTTTGATGTCCCCTATAGTCAATGCACCGGTTCCATAGATGACCCCTTTTCCCTTGGCTGTGCTCAGCGACCAGTCATTTCCAGTAGACCTTCAGGTAGCCTCTCCCCTTCCAGCTTGATCTTTGAGGCGGCTGTATTGATCTCCCCGAGGTCGTCGGAAGTGAGATCGATTTCAACTGCTCCAATGTTTTCGTCCAGGCGATGCAATTTCGTGGTGCCCGGGATGGGAACAATCCACGGCTTCTGAGCAAGCAGCCAGGCAAGAGCAATCTGAGCAGGAGTGGCACCCTTGCGTGCTGCGATATCACGGAGCAGATCGACCAAAGCCACGTTTGACTCCAATGCCTCAGGAGCGAAGCGGGGAACATGCGCACGGAAGTCAGAGCTGTCGAACTTGGTGGTCTTATCTATCTTGCCAGTGAGAAAGCCAGCGCCCAGGGGACTGAACGAAACAAAGCCGATCCCGAGCTCCTCAATGGTCGGGAGTATTTCTTCCTCCGGGCCCCGCCACCAAAGAGAATATTCACTCTGAACCGCCGTGACAGGCTGGATGGCGTGAGCGCGGCGGATTGTCTGAGCACCGGGCTCCGAAAGGCCGAAGTGCTTCACTTTACCTTCCCGTATCAGGTTCCTCACCATGCCCGCTACCTCTTCAATCGGTACGTTCGGGTCGACCCGGTGCTGATATAACAGATCTATGGTGTCGACCCTGAGGCGCCTGAGCGAAGCCTCCGTGACCTGCCTGATGTGCTCGGGCTGACTATCGAGGCCATATCGTGTTCCGTCAGGGTTGATCCCAAATCCGAATTTTGTGGCAATCACCACCTGTTTACGGAAGGGAGCAAGAGCTTCGCCTACGAGTTCCTCGTTTGTGAAAGGGCCGTATGCTTCCGCCGTATCGAAGAATGTGATACCACGTTCAATGGCTGCCCGAATCAGTGAGATCATGTCCTTCTTATCTGCAGCTGGACCATAGACAGCGCTCATACCCATACAACCAAGCCCGAGAGCTGAAACTTCCAAACCGCTTTTTCCCAATTTACGCTTCTGCATTTTTCCTCCTCTGTTTCTCCCATTACGTGATCTAACCTTTGGTTATGCGTTAGCGACTACAGGGCACGCATTACCTACATCTCATAGCTTGCCGATCCAGGCATCGAGCGCTTGATCAACCTCTTCTTTTCTGGCTTGCTGTGGCTTAAATAAGTCAAGGCCTTCAAGGACAATGGCATTTTTGGCCTGCTTCTTGAAATGCGGGAAAAATTTCCCGACCCCTCCCTCGTTGGTGCAAAAGGCGGCAACTTTCTTGCCTGCAAAGTCCGCCTGTCTTAAAAAACTCATCACCGGGGTTGACACGGTGTACCACCATACCGGGCTGCCAACCAATATCAGATCATAGGATGATATATCCGGTGGGCCTTTCTTCAGAGCCGGCAAGTCGTCTGACTGTAATTCTCTTTTGGCTTCTTCTGTAAGTGCGGAATACTCGGATGGATAGGTTCTCACTGTCTCAATTTCAAACACATCGCCCCCGGTTTTCTCCCTTATCTTTTCCGCAATCCTTTTTGTGTTTCCCGTAAGAGAGTAGTAGATGATCAACATTTTTGTGCTCCTTGATTTCGGATTTTCCATACTCAAATTATAGCGCCGCCCGACTCTGACCTGTC